>NZ_JPWT01000059.1:0-82933 GCF_000773065.1 Burkholderia sp. ABCPW 111
GGCCACGCCCTATGTCGAGTACATGATTACCGACAGGGGCAAGTTGCTCGAGCCGGTTTTTCATGCGATGGCGCAGATTTCCGATCAACTGTTCGGTGATGAGTTATCGAGTCAAGACGTCAATCAGTGAACGTCTTTGTGGTTCTCCCTATTCGGTCCGACCGGAGTTGACCCTGCAACTCAGGACACGCGGACACTGTTAGGTTGATGGCACTGCGGCGTGCCTGAACTCGTGGGGCGAGCGGTATTTCAGGGCTTGATGCGGGCGGCGCTCAATGTGGTGTTCAAACGCAATAGCTAGACGCGAGAGCGCCGGTGATGCGTCAGGCTTGTCCATGCATGCGACGTAATTGTGCTTCATGGTCTTCACGAACGATTCGGCCATGCCATTGCTCGGCGGCGAACGGACCGGCGTGGTCAGCGGTTCAAGGCCCAGTTCCCGAGCGAAGCTGCGTGTGCGGTGGTCGATGTAGGCCGAACCGTTGTCCGACAGCCATTCGATGGGCTGCGCGGCCTGCGTGGTGCCGAAGCGCTGTGGCTCGGACGTCGCCTGCCGATCGCGCGGAATATTCCGTTTCAGTTCGCCGTTGGGTGTCAGGACCGTCTTGGGGCTGATGCCGTTGCGGTGGTTGAGTCCTCTCGCGTTCCGGCCGATGGGCTGACGCGAGGAGGGTTGCATCATGTCCACCGGCATCTTGCCTGCCGCGCGGTCCCTTCCTCGCCTGCGGGCTTCGCTTGATCGGACGGTTTGCAACCGTCCAGCCCGCTCGCCAGCCCGTATGGCGCGCGGTGTCGTCCGTTTCACGGCGCGCGAAAATCGTGTGTTTTGATGCACTGTGGGGCGGATTCATGCGCCTCAAATTGCGGTGACCGATTTCTCGGCAGATCGTACCTTCGGCTAGCCAATCAGCGGTCTTGATTTTGTCCACCATGCGCATCGTGTCGTAACTCAGCGGATCGGCGCTCGTCGCGACAGAGGCCGACGAAAACGACAATCGAACCGTGGAGAAAGACGACGGCGCAAGCGATGCATGGCCGCATGAACAAACAATTTCGCTATCGGTTGCGAATTCATGTGCAATCCGCGGCGAACCCGGATGGGTTCGCCGCGTTTAATCACGAAATTCGAGCACAAAATCAAAACGACGACGGGGAGGCAATCCGATGTTTACCCGTTTGATGGCGTGCGGTAGCATTAATATGCCGTCCAGCTTCGGGAGAAATCATGGACCGGAAACAGTGCATCTCCCTCATTGAGAGCGGCTGTATTATTAGTGCCATAATCAATGACGGACAAACGATCTCAGGCATTGTCCACAGCCTGGATCAGGAAAGCAGGACGATAACGGTCAGGCGCGGCCATGATAAATATTGCGATATATTCGTCGATAAAATAATGGCGATCAGCGTCAGGCCGCGCCCCGCAGACGTCGACAATTTCAAGATCGAGATCGACTCGCTTCATGATGAAAAATTGATCGAGCGCGTGAGGCGAGAGTTCTTGACGCCGTGGCAGCGCACGATTACCCCGCTGCATTTTCGGTTCTTGTATGGAAAATCAGGCGCAAACCAAGCGACCAGGACGAAAATAGATCGCTGGATAGACGCCGTTCGAACCCTCCAGGCTGCGCTTAGAATAAAAGACGATGAAATCATTCGGCAGATAGCACTATATGTCTATTCGATCAAACACGATGGCCACGTGCAGAGCGAAAAATTTCCCCGGGAGTCGATCGAGGAGAAACTGATGGCGATTCCCATTGGAGAACAGGTAACGCTATACGGGGATTTTAGCGATTCAATTAATTATAATATCGAGCAGGGCCGGCTATTGGAAATTGACATGGATAAACGATTGGTCAGGCTGCATAGTGCGATTGATGATCTGGATTTCGACATTGATCTCGATGCGATATTTGCAATTGAAGCGGACCGGCTCGCAGCCGATATTGCGGCATCGCACTAGATGCGCTGTCGCATCTCCCCATGATTGTTCGTCCGAAATATCGCCGGATTGGCGGGAAGCTGCGCAAGCGCCGAGGCCGAACGACAGACAGCAGACAGCAGACGACAGGCGCTCCGCAACCGCAGCGGACGATCTTCAAGCGGTCGAATAACGAGCCTGCCGCTTTCCGCGAAGCTGTCGCCGGCCGCCCGAGGTCAAACGCTGCGCGAACGCGGTCGCATTTTTCGGCGAGCGCAGCAGAACCCGGACGGCACCGCGCATGAGCGCCGAAAGGCGAGGTGCGAGGGGCCGCGCCCGCGTGACGAGGCCGGCCGAGCGGATGAAAATTCGGCTGCTCTTCTTGCTTGATGATCACCTGCATAGGCGCGCGTTCGGCACGGTCATGACGAGGGCGATATGGATCGCGCTGCCGCCGCCGCCAATAACGGCCGCACTGTCGCCGCGGACGACAGCACCTCGATACGCGGGCCAAGCCAAGCACATCGACGTCGCGAGCAACGCAACATGACGCGTCGTCGCGCGACCCGCGCGAAGCGTGTTGTCGCTTGATCCGCGACCCATTCCCGGTGCGGATGAACTTTGCGTAGTCAATGCGCTCGCGTCGTCGCCCGGCGAATGCGGGTGGTGCCGCGCAGCAAGCCGCGCGCGTTTCAGCTCATCGGAAGCGGACGGCATGGCGCGTGCCTTGATCGGAAGGATTCCGCGCCAAGCCGTTATCGCCGTGCGGCCGAATGCCGAAACTGACGGTTGCACCCTTGTTTCGCTCGCGCGTGCACGCGGCCGCCGCTCGCGCGATCGAGACGCCATGCCGGACATGCGCGATCCGTCGGCCATCGACATATTTGGCAATGCGCTTGTCGAAATATCTCGCGGCATGGCCCTTCTCTGACGTGGCGCGTTCGAATCGAAATCGGCATTCAAACAGTTTCGGCGGCCGTCGCCACGGGTTGCCCGCAGCCGGCGAGCGCGTGATCGCGGCAACGGCGATGCAGATGACGAAAAAGCCGGCCATCCACGGCCGCCACGCCCGGGCGCTGCATGCGTTGGCGGTGGGGGCGGCGTCGCTGCCGTGCGGCAACCGGGCGGTGAGCCGCACGTTCGACATCGCGAGACGGCACCTCCGATCCATGCGGCACGCACGGCCGGGTGATCCGATGGCCATCGCCGAAAACGCGCGATGCGTGAACGGCCCGGCGCGAAGCCGAACGCGCCGAGTGCGAGATCGCATGGCGGCGGCTCGCCCAATAACGGAACGCAGCGCTGAGCCGCGTTCGTGACGAAGCGATCCAAACGAGTCGCGGCGGCGATTGCCGTCTGATGGAATCGGTTGCTTTCGAAGGTTTGAAGGAAATTGACTGGAAAAGCATCGCCGATGGGCGATGGGAACATCCGGCGGCGCCGTCAAACTCAGGAACCGAAAGGCGAGCGCCCAATAAGCATATCGCTCACGAAATCCACAGGACGGAAAGATGGAATTAAAAATTTCCCTTTGCCATCCAATTCGTTTTCATGTCGATCCGGACGGATGGATTTATTTATAAATAAGTGGTTATTTGCTTCGGCTCGCGGCATTCGCCGGCAGAGAAATTCATTTTCTCTCGCGAGCGGCGCGGAGATGCCGGGTCGGGGCGCGCGATACGCTTGCGGATGCGAAGAGAGGCGCATCGCGCATCGCTATCAAACGGGGCTCAATGAACGCCGGCGCCGCACAAGGTACAGAGCAAGTTGCGCTACAAAAAGGCGATTAATTTTAAATTCCGGCTCAAACATGAATATTTTGCAAATCCGGCTTCGGCGTCATATATAAATATTGGTGGCGCGATATCCATCCGTTAATTCGCGAGGGAGTTTTCGGGTTCGGTCGATTGTGATTTGGTGAAAAATGCAAATTATTCTTGCAAGGATGATCGTGCCGCAGAATGCGAAGCGCGTTTTCGCACTTTTCGTGCCATTGATGTGCCGGGCCGCCTCCGGGGTGACGGTGGCGCAGTTCTCTTCGCCAAAGGATCGATGTCCGATCGCGTGAGATGGAGGTTCTGATGATTCGCTACTTCAAATCCCTGATGCATGACGAACGGGGTGTGAGCGCACTCGAGTACGTCGTCCTCGGCGGCATCGTCGTTGTCGCGCTCGCGGCGGTGGGCACCATTCTGAGCAGCACGTCCACCGGGCTTCCGAACGTCTTTTCGACTTTGCTTGCGAAAGTCACGGGCCTGATCTAAATCCTTTTTTCGCGTGTTGCCGGGGACGACACGGATTCTGCGAGGTCGGACGCCCTGTCGCGGCGCGCGAACGGACGGCGCTCTTTATGGCCAGCTATGTACAGGCGGCAGCTACGCTAATTCTGGCGCTGCTCGCGGCGCAGGACATTTGCGTTCGGCGTTTAGCCAACGGCGCGGTGCTCGCGCTCGCGACGCTTTACTTCGCGGACGCGGCGCTCATTCGCGACAGCTCCGCGTCGGTGGCGAGCCACGCCGCCATCGCGGCGGTGATGTTGGCGCTGTTCGGGGCATTGCGACATCTCGGCTGGATCGGCGGAGGCGACGTCAAGCTGGCGGCGGCGATATTCCTCTGGGCGGGACCGGCGTTGGTGTTCCCCGTGATGCTGATCGTCGGGGCGGGCGGGCTGCTGCTCGGCTTCGCGATCGCCGCCGCCGTCGCGTGGCGGCGCGGGGCGACGGCATCGCGATGCATCTCGGCGCGCGGCGTGCCGTACGGCGTTGCGCTCGCATTGGGCGGCGCCTTTGCGATATGGGCGCCGGTGGCGAATAGCGCTTCCATCAATTAGCGTCGCGTGCCCGTCGTCATGCCAAAGTCAATCAGAATGGCCGCGCTCCTCATCGCCGCAGGTATCGGCGCCTTCGTGCTGCGCGGACTGTATGTGGCCGCATCGGTTCAGAAGGCGGCCGAGCCGGCGCCGCTCGAGCGCGTGCGCGTCGCGGCGGCCGATTTGCCCGAGGGGCTCTTGCTGCGCGACAACGACCTTGCCTGGCAAAGCATGCCGCGCACCCAGATTCCGGCCGGCGCGTTCGTCGAGACGCAACCCGGCGCCGATCTCAAAGGCGCGTTGCTGCGCAGCCGGGTCAGTGCAGGTACGCCGCTTCGCGTCGACAACGTCATACCGGCAGGCGCGCCCGATTTTCTCGCCGCCGCGCTCAAGCCGGGCATGCGTGCGATCTCGGTCCCGATCGACGACGTCTCCGGCAACGCCGGCCTGATCCAGCCGGGTGACTACGTGGACGTGCTCCTGACCCAGCAGATCGGAGGCAACGCCGCGGCGTCCGTTCCGCTCGAGCGCGCGATCGAGTCGGAAACGGTCCTCACCCGCATCCGCGTGCTCGCGGTGGGTTCCGAGTTCCAGCGGCCGAAGGCGTCCAACGCGGCCGAGTCGACCGCGCGGGCGCGAACGGTGACGCTCGAAGTCAGTCCGCGCACGGCGCAGGTGGTATCGGTCGCGACGCGTCTCGGCGCGTTGTCGCTCGCGCTGCGCAGCTTCGCGACGAGCGACCGCCGTCATCCGGCGGGCGGCGAGGAGATGGAGCCCGATACGCCGCCCGTCTGGGCGGGCGACGTGTCGCGCGCGTTTCGCGATTCGGCGCGCTCGCAGGCTTCGTCGCGAGACTTCGCCCGGCAGCAGTTGCCGTTGCAGTCGGTGGTCATCTATCGCGGTTCGAGCATCGCCGACAGCGCGCCGGCCGGAAATACCGGCACGCCCGGCTTGCCGCCGCTGCCGCCGGGATTGGCGAGCAGCGGCGGGGTGGCCGAGGGGGCGACGCCGCCTCGGGCGACGACGCAGTGACCGTTTGGATTTCACTCAATCGCCGTTCGGCTTCTGACGGGGACACGAATGTTGCGCATAGTCCGCTCGCTCGCTTGCTGCTGTCGGCTGGGAATCGCCGGATTCGGGATCGCGTGCGCGCTCGGCGCGTTCGCGCAGGATTCGGGTTCGACGCTGATCGTCGCGAGCGGCAAGGGCGAGATGCTGTCGCTGCCCGAGCCGGCCGTCGCGATGTTCGTCGCGGACCCGGCCATCGCCGACGTTCAGGTGCCGACGCCGCGCACCGTGTTCGTGCTCGGCAAGAAGGCCGGCACCACGACGCTGATCGCGCTCGGCGCGAACAACCGGACGATCCTGCGCAAGACGATCGTGGTCCAGGTCGATACGCAATCGCTGCAGCGCGTGCTCGACACCCGGTTCCCGCAACTGGGCGTGACCGTGACCGGCGCGCCCGGGTCGCTGATGGTGAGCGGCCGCGTACCCAGCGCGGCGGACGCGGACGCCGTGATGCAATCGCTCACGCCCTACCTGCGCGACAAGGAGAAAATCGTCAACAGGCTGACCCTGTCCCGGCCCGTCCAGGTGAACTTGCGGGTGAGGGTGACGGAGGTCGATCGCAACATCACGCAGCAGCTCGGCATCAACTGGAGCTCGCTCGGCAACGTCGGCAATTTCGTCGGCGGCCTGTTCAACGGGCGCACGCTGTTCGACCCGACGACCAACCAGTTCAATCTTTCGCCGACGGGCGCGTTCTCCGTTCGCGGCGGCTTCCATACGTCGCGATGGTCGATCGACGTCGTGCTCGACGCGCTCGATCAGGAAGGGCTGATCACGATGCTGGCCGAGCCCAACCTCACCGCGATGTCCGGCGAGACGGCGAGCTTTCTCGCCGGCGGCGAGATACCGATTCCCATCGCGCAAAACAACACGGGCGCGATCACGATCGAATTCAAGCCGTTCGGCGTGTCGCTCGACTTCACGCCGACCGTCCTGGCCGACAACCGGATCAGCTTGAAGGTGCGGCCGGAAGTCAGCGAGATCGATCCGGCGAACAGCGTGACGACGGGCGGCGTCCGGGTGCCGGCGCTTACCGTGCGGCGCGTCGAGACGACGGTCGAGCTGTCGAGCGGGCAGAGCTTCGCGATCGGCGGCCTGTTGCAGAGCGAGACGAGCGACATCGTCTCTCAACTGCCGGGGCTCGGGCGCTTGCCCGTGATCGGCCGGCTGTTTTCGTCGAAGAGTTTTCAGGACAACAAATCCGAGGTCGTCGTGATCGTCACGCCGTACATCGTTCAGCCGGCCGGCCCCGGCCAGCTCGAGCACGCGATCGACAGCGTCACGCGGCCGAGCAGCGATCTCGAGTTCGCGCTCCAGCGCAATCTGGGGCTGGATTTGTTGACGGGCGACACGCCGCGGCTCGTCGGCGCGGCGGGCTTTGTCTATTGACTGTCGGGAGGCCACGATGCGCGTTCGAACGATCGCCTTCGCGCTGACGCCGCTGGCGCTGGCGAGCTGTCTGTCGGCGCCGCCGCCGCTCGATCTGCCGGATGCGTCGGCGATCGGCTTCGACGGCGTGCGCGCGGTGCCGCCCGACTGCGGCCGGTTGGCGGAGCCGTCGCATTTCGTCGACGCGGGATACCGGCGGCCGAGCGTCGCGTTCGGATGCGCGACGTACAGGAATCTTGCCGCGATGCTGGCGCGGCCCGAGGATCTCGTCGCGCCCGTGCCCTACGCCGGCGCGGACGCGGCGTTCGCGGCCGACGCCGTTCGCCGGTTCATGGAGGACCGCGTGAAGCAGCCCACGTCCGCAAGATCGAACACGACGACGATTGCTCACTGACTCCGATCGAATGCCGATCCCACGCACATGAAAGTCCTGGAACGTCGCCCCTTCAAACGCACCGCCGCCGCGAGGACGGTGGACTTCGTCGCAGTCGTGTCCGATCCGGGAAGCGAGGATGTCATCCGCCGCTTCGCGCAGGATCTGGCCATCACGCGGATGCATCTGCAGATCGGGCAATTCGACGATGCGATCAGGCTGCTGCAGCAGAGCGAACGCTCGCCGCGCCAACTCGTCGTCGACATATCGGATTGCGCGATGCCCGTTTCCGATCTGATGCGCCTGGCGAAGATGTGCGATCCGTCGGTTCGCGTCGTGGCGATCGGCACGCGAAACGACGTCGGCTTGTTTCGCAATCTGCTCGGGATCGGCGTGCACGATTATCTCGTCAAGCCGATCACGGTCGAACTGTTGCGGCGCGCGCTGACGACCGACGAGGCCATCGCGCAGGTCCGCACCGGCAAGACGGTCAGCTTCGTCGGCGCGCGCGGCGGCGTGGGCACGACCACGATCGCGGTTTGCCTTGCCCGCTGCCTGTCGGACGAGAAGCTGCGCCGGGTCGCCTATGTCGATCTGAACCTGCACGGCGGCGCGGCCAATTCGCTGCTCGGTCTCAGCAGCAACAACGGGCTGACCGAGCTGCTGCAAATGGAGCAACGTCCCGATGAAGCGTTCATCGAGCGCATGTCCGTCGCGAAGGGCGACCGGCTGAGCATTTTGTCAGCCGAGCTGCCGTACGCAGCGGCTGCGCCGGTGCGCGCGGGCGCCATCGCGGATCTCGTCGACACGCTGAAGGGCAAGTACCACTACGTGCTGCTCGACGTTCCGGTTCAGGCTAGCGAGCTGATCGAGGACGCACTGCTCGCGTCGGATCTCGTCTACATCGTCGCGGATCGCTCGGTTCACGCCGCGTACGAATGCGCGCGCCTCGTGCGCTTCGCGCAGCAACTGCCCGGCGAGCGGAGCGTGTCGGTACTCCTGAACAATCCGCTCGAACCGGTGGCCGGCCGCGTTCAGCCCGCCGAATTCGCGCAGGCGTTCGAACGGATCAACGTTCGCGAGCTGCCGCACGAACCTCAGACGCTCGCTGTCGCGGAGAATCTCGCCGAACCCGTCGGCGATGCGAAACGCGTCGGCTTCCTGCACGAAATCCGCCGGCTCGCGGACGGCATCACCGGCGAGCCGATGTCTGTCGCCGAGGCGTGGTATGCGCGGTTCGTGAAGTGGAGGAGAGGATCGTGACGTTCGGCACGCGAAATAGCGAACCCGCCCGGCCGACGCCGCCCGAGAAGCCGGCTGCGGCGCAGCCCGCCGTTCGCGTTCCGGCGCCCGCCGCCGACAGCCACGAAGCGTTGATTCGATCCGGCAAGTTCGATGTGATCCGCTCGGCGGTGTTCGCGTCGATGAACATGTCCGCCGCGCTCATGAAGACGCGCGACGAGGTGCGCGCGGGAATCGAACAGGTCGCCGCGCATACGGCCGAGCGCGAGCAACTGAAAATCACCGCGGGCGAACAGGTGCTGATCGTCGACGCGATCCTGAACGACATGTTCGGCGTCGGGCCGATCGAGCCGCTGCTCGCGGACGACGCCGTCACCGACATTCTGGTGAACGGCCCCGATCAGGTCTACGTCGAGCGCAGCGGACGCCTCGAGCTCACGTCGCTGAAGTTTCGCGACGATGCGCACGTCATCGGCGTCGCGCAGCGGATCGCGGCCGCCGTGGGCCGGCGGGTCGACGAAAGCAGCCCGATGGTCGATGCGCGGCTCGCCGACGGCAGCCGGGTCAATGTCGTGCTGCCGCCCATTGCGATGCGCGGCCCGTCGATTTCGATCCGCAAGTTCGCGAAGCGCGACATCACGCTCGCGCGCATGGCGCAGCAGGGCAACCTCTCGCCGACGATGCTCCAGGCGCTGAAGCTCGCATGCGCATGCCGGCTGAACGTCGTCATTTCAGGCGGCACCGGCTCGGGCAAGACGACGCTGCTCAACGCGATGTCGCAGCATATCGAGGAGCACGAGCGCATCGTGACCATCGAGGACGCCGCCGAGCTGCAACTGCTTCAGCCGCACGTGGTCAGCCTGGAAACGCGCCCGGAGAACACCGAGGGGCTGGGCGAGATTTCGCAAAGGGATCTCGTGCGCAACGCGCTGCGAATGCGGCCCGACCGAATCATTCTTGGCGAGATTCGCGGCCCGGAAGCGTTCGACGTGCTGCAAGCGATGAACACCGGCCACGACGGCTCGATGACGACGATCCACGCGAACTCCCCGCGCGACGCGATCAACCGGCTCGAGAGCATGGTCATGATGGCGAACGCCAATCTCCAGCTTCTGTCGATCCGCCGCCAGATCGTGAGCGCCGTGCATCTGATCATCCAGATCGAACGGATGCGCGACGGCGTGCGTCGCGTGACGAAAGTCACCGAGATCGTCGGCATGGAGGGGGAGGTGGTCATCACGCAGGACCTGTTCCTGTTTCGTCAGGATGCCGACACGTCGAGAGAGACGGTCAAGGGCGGTTTCGAAACGACGTCGCTGCGGCCGGCGTTTGCGGCGCGCGCCGCCTATTTCGGCCTCGAGAGTTCGTTGGACGAGGTCTTCCGATCATGACGGCGAATGTCTTTGCCGTCTGTGCATTCTTCGTGATCGCGGCGATCGGCCTGGCGCTGATGTCGCTGCGCGATCGCGTGCGCAATTCGCCGCAGCGCCTGATAAGCGAACGGCTTCATCGAATCGTGCCGGCGGATGCGGGCGGCGCGGCGCTCGCCCGGGCGGAATCCGGAACCGCGCTGCTCAACCTGGAACAGCGGCGCGGCAGGCTTAGATCGTGGCTTCAGCAATACGTCCAGCGCGTTCGTACCGTGGCCGGCAGCGGCGGCCTGCGCATCGTGGGCGCGAGCGCGGTGGCCGGCGTGATCGCCGCGGCGTCGGTCATCGCGTTCTTCGACCCGCCCGGCGCGATGCGTCCGTTCATTTATCTGGGGTTGCCGCTTCTTGCGGTGAGGCTCAGCTATCGCGCGTTGATCTCGCGGTTTCGCACCCGATTTCTGGAGGCCTTTCCCGATACGATCGATTTGATTGTGCGCTCGGCCCGCGCCGGCATTCCGGTCACGCAGGCGATCAGCACCGCGGGCGAGGCCGCGGCCGAGCCGGTGCGCTCGACGTTTCGCGTCATGGGAGACCGCCTTCGGCTGGGTGTGGAGCTGAAGGACGTGCTGAGCCAGGCGGCGGGGCGGCTCCTGATCGCGGACTTTTCGCTGTTCGCCGTGTACTTGCTGCTGCAGCGCGAGACAGGAGGAAGCCTCGGCGAAACCCTGGATGAGCTGTCGGCGATCATCCGCACCAGGCGGGACATTCGGCTGAAATCCCGGGCGTTGACCGCCGAAGGGCGCATCACGACCAACATCATTTCGGCGATGCCGTTCGTCATCATCGGCGTGCTCTACATCGTGAACCGGGCATACGTCGAACTGCTGTTCGAGACGGATGCGGGCCACACGATGCTGACGACGGCCGCCGTGATGCTCGCGATCGGGCTCGTGCTGATCCGGAAATTGTCGAAACTGGATACGTCAAGATGACAGCCTTTCCCGGCATCTCCGCGTGGTTCCTGCTCAGCCGCGGATTCGCGTTGCTGCTCGTGCTGGGCTGTGTCGCCGTCGCGCTCGCCGACCCGGGCGCGCGGACGCGCGCTAGGATCGCCGAGCGCGTGCGGCGCGCGACCGGGCAGGCGGGCGCGACGTCCGGAATGACGATGTTCCAGGCCGGGGATCTTCGTCAGGGGCTGTCGCGGCGGCTGGCGCAGCTCGGAGAGCGGTTGCCGGAATTCGATCCGATGCAGCGCGTGAAGCTCGGCCGCCAATTGACTCGGGCGGGTTTGCGCGATCGTCGCGCGGTGTCGTCGATGATCGGGATCAAGTTGTCGAGCGGCCTTCTATTCGCGGGCGCCGCGCTTCTCCTGAGCCCGTTCATCCCCCGCTTCGGCGCGTATGTCGTCATTCGTTTGCTGGCGATGACGGGCGCCTTCGTCGTCGGCCTGATCGTGCCGGAGTATGTCCTCGCCGCGCTGATCGCCCGCCGTCGCCGGAAGATTGCCGCGTGCCTGCCCGACGCGCTCGACCTGCTCGTCGTTTGCACGATGGCGGGCAACAGTCTCGTGACCAGCATCAAGCGCGTCGCGCTCGAACTGGTGCGCATCTGCCCGCCGCTTGCCGACGAATTGTCCGTTTGCGCGGACGAGATGACGATCGGGGAAGGCAGTGCCGTCGTGCTGGTCAACTTCGCCGCGCGAGTCGACCTTCCGTCCGCGCGATCCCTCGCCGCGACGCTGATTCAATCCCAGCAATACGGCACGCCGATCACGCAGGCATTGCGCACGCTGTCTCGGGCCGAACGGGCGGAGCAGCTCTTTGCGCTCGAAGAGAAAGCCGCGAAGCTCGCGCCGAAAATCACGCTGCCGATGATGGTGTTCATTCTGCCGACCGTCGCGTTGATCGCGGGCGGCCCCGCGGTGATACGCCTGCTCACGATATTCAAATGAGACATTCGATCTTGCAAACGGCCTGGCTTGCGATCGCCTTGCCGATCGTCTTTGCGGGATGCACGCAGCCGGGATTCCAGCCGCGCCCGGCGCTGTCGCATCGGATCGACGATCCGGCGGCCGATCTGCGCATTGCGGACAGCGCGCTGTCCGGCGGCAACGTCGATCTTGCCGCCACGCTGTACGAAAAGGTGCTCGACGCGCATCCGGATTCGCTGGCGGCAAGGCTCGGCCTGGGCGACGTCTATTATCGATCCGGCAACCTGGAGCGTGCGCGAGTGCTGTATTCGCAGGCCGCCGAGCAGGCGCCGGCCCAGCTCGGCGCGCGGCTCGGCCTCGCCCGCGTCGCGCTGCGGCAGCGCCGTCTCGACGATGCGCTTCGCCTGTATCGCGCGTTGCTCGCCGAGCAACCGGGCAACCCGCTCGTGGCCGAAGGGCTCGGCACGGCGCTCGACATGGACGGGCGGCACGCGGACGCGCAGGCGGTCTATCGCAATGCATTGCTCGCGCATCCCGATGAGCAGGGGCTGCGCATCAATCTCGGGTTGTCGCTCGTGCTGAGCAACCGCTCGCGCGAAGGCGTGAACGTCCTGCTCGATGTCGCGGGCCTGCCGGATGCGCCTTGGCAGGCGCGGCAAAGCCTCGCGTTCGCGTACGGCGTTCTCGGCAACGCGGATTCGGCCAAGCGGATTCTGTCGTCCGAGCTTCCGCCTTCGGCCGTGGCCGACAACTTGCGCGTCTATCGGGCCGTGCGCGCGAAGTTCGCGTCGCGCGATCTGCCGGAAGCGCCGCCGTCGGCGAGCGATGTCCGGCCGGGCGCCGCGCATTCCGGGCCGAGGGCGAAAAAATGACGCGACGCGCGAGGTGCGCCGGAGGGCAGCGCGGCGTCGTCTCGCTCGAATTCGTTCTGATGCTTCCGTTTCTCTTGATGGTGCTCCTCGGCATCATCGACGTGAGCTTCGTTCTGTGCGACAAGGCGGTGATCACGAACGCGAGCCGCGAGGCGGCCCGCGCGGGCGTCGTGTTGCACGTGCCGCAGTTGACGAGCGCGCAGATCAGCAGCGTCGCGCTGGCGTACGCGCAGAACAGTCTCATCACCGGCGGCACGCCGAGCCCGCCCACGATCACCGTCAGTCAGCCGAGCGGGACGTCTTCGGGCAGTCCGTTGTCGGTGACGGTCAGCTATACCTATACCGGTCTCGTGCTGGGGTCCGCGTTCAGCGCACTGACGGGGCCCGTCACCATCACCGCCACGACCGTCATGAACTACGAATGAGGCGGCGCGTGCGACTCACCACACGTTCGAATCGACATGCGCCCGAGCGGCGGCGCGGCGGGATGACGGCGCGGCGACAGGACGGATCGATCGCGCTGTTCTTTCTGATGTTCCTGATTCCGTTGCTGTCGTTCGGCGCGTTCGCAATAGACGCGGCGCGCGTGGCGGTGGTGCGCAACGAACTGCAGAACGCGGCGGATGCGGCGGCGCTGGCGGGCGCCGCGGCGTTGCTGCCGTCCGGCGGCACCAGCCCGAACTGGGCGCAGGCCGCATCGGCGGCCACCGGGGCGATATCGCTCAACGCGTCCGACGGCGTGAAGCTTTCGGCCGGCACGGTCAGCGCGGGCTACTGGAGCCTGACCGCCAGCCCGGCCAGCATGCAAGCGTCGACGATTACGCCCGGAACCTACGACGCGCCGGCCGTGCAGGTCACGATGACGCGCGCGACGGGCGTCAACGGCGGGGCGATTGCGTTGCTGCTGGGCGGCCTGCTCGGGATCGGCAGCGTGTCCGGCAGCGCGACCGCCGTGGCCGCGATCGCGGCGCCGGGGGCGGTCGCCGCGGGCGGGTTGTTTCCGATCGCGCTGGATCAATGCGTCTACAACCAATATTGGAATCTGGCGACCAATCAGCCGCTCGTCAATCCGTTGACGAACCTGCCGTACGAATTCATCGTGACGAACGGGCAGACATACGGCTCGTCATGCACGGCCGGTCAATGGACTTCATTTCAGTCGACCGCGAACGACGTGACGACGATGACGAACCTGATGACGGCCGGCAACCCGGCGTCGCTTGCCATCGGCGACAGCATCTGGCTCGTCACCGGGGCAAAGACGGCGCTTTACAGCTCCGTCCCGGTCGGGACGACCGTGGTGCTGCCGGTCGTCACGCAGACATCCACCAAGAGCTATGTCCCGATCGTCGCCTTTGCCGCCTTCCACATCGATGCGTCGCTCGGCGGCACCGCCAAGTACGTTCAGGGCCACTTCGTCGGCGGCGTCAAGCTGACTGGCGTCGCGACCGGCGTCGGGCCGTACTACGGCGTCTACGCGCCGCCGAGGCTCGCGTTTTGAGCCGTGATTCGCGTGCGGCGCAGGATGGCGAGAAGCATGAACAGCAGCACGATCGGGCCGATTTGCGGGAGCTCGAGCCATGGATTCAGCATCTCGTACACCGGCAACAGCCAGGCGCAGATCGCGGCGGCCTGCTCGCCCGGCAACCACCCGTCGCGCAGGCCGAGCGTGACCATGCACGCAAGCGCGATGCCGAGCCAGGCCAGTTCGTAGTGCCACAGGTACGGATTCGAGATGAGCGTGGAGACGAACAGCGCCGCGCCTCTCAATCGCGTGTCGCGCGTGCGTCTCCACACGCTGCATGCCGCGGCGACGGCCACGACGGCAACCGATCCGTGCCACGCGTATGCGTAACTGAGCGGCACGTCGCTCAGGCGCAGCGCGGCGAACGGTGTCGGCGACACGAACCAGAACACGACGCCGTGCTCGAGGATCAGCGTTCGCGCGAGCTCCGCGTTGACGGCGAACAGGCGCACCGATTCGACGCCGCAAACCAGCACGGCGATCGCAGCCAACAGGATGGCGCTGACGGCGGCCGACGCGAGCGTGCGCCACGCGCGCACGGCGATCAGGACGAATGGGAACAGCAGCGCCATTTGCGGTTTTGCGCTGAGCAATCCGATGCAAATGCCCGCGTGGATGGGCTTCTTGTCGACCCAGTACACCGCGAGGGCGGCGCAAGCGGCCGTCAGGATGGCGTTCTGCCCGAAGATCGCCGTGACGAAGATGCACGGGGAGGCGACGAGCGGTACGCAGCCGAGACCCGGCGTGCGATGGATGCTCGCGGCGCCTGAAATGCGGCGTGCGGCAATGACATAGCCCAGTAGACTCGCGCCGATGAAGTACGGATAGGCGACGGAAAACGGGAGCAGCGCCAACGGCGTGACCATGAGCAGATACGTGGGCGGATACAGCCAGGCGATGAAATTCTCGCGTTGAAAATCCGAAAGCCGCGTCAGCACGAGGTCCGCGAGAAGATGAAGGTCGTACGCTTGCCAGGGCGCGCCGTGCAGCGCGAGGTACGACGCGGACCAGAACACGGCGAAGTCCGGGCCCGGCCGCACCACGTCGAACTCGGGGAAGCGGCGGTTGATTCCGGTCCAGGCTACGAATAACAGCCCGTAAAGCGCGAGCGTCACGCTACTGTAGAGAACGATCCGCCGCTGCGTCAGCCACGCGTTCACGGGGGGGCGGCTCACGGGCATGCGCGGGCGCGGAACGTACATGATCCGGGCGGCGCGCTATTCGGTGAACTGGTGCGTGGGGACTGGGCGCGCCGAGCCGGGTGCGCCCGCCCGACGTCTTGCCGCGGCGGCGCGCTTGGCCGGCGAATCGATCCGCGCGGAAGGCGGATGCGCATGATCGTGCAGCACGAATGCCGCGCTATCGCGGCTTTCCGCGCGATACCGCTGCCTGATCAGATAGATCGGGCGTTGCTTCGATTCATGGTAAATGCGCCCGATGTACTCCCCGACGACGCCGATGCCGACGAGCTCGATCCCGCTCATGAAAAGGATGATGGAAATGAGCGATGCATATCCCGGCACTGGATTTCCGAACAGAAGGGTGCGGAAGACGATGAACGCGCCGTACGCAAACGCGAATAATGCGATGGCGAGCCCGACGTAGGTCCAGCTGCGAAGCGGAATGGTGCTGAAGCTCGTGATGCCCTCGAGCGCGAAATTCCACAGCCGCCATCCGGAGAATTTCGAGCGGCCGGCCCGACGGGGCGCGCGCTGATATTCGATGATCACGGTCCGGAAGCCCACCCATGCGAACAGGCCTTTCATGAAACGCCGGCGCTCCGGCAGCCTTCGCAGCGCATCGATGACTTGCCGGTCCATCAGGCGGAAATCCCCGACGTTCGCCGGCATTTCGACTTCGGAAAGCGCGTTGTGCACGCGATAGTAGAGCGCCGATGCGATGCGCTGGGCGAACGAATCGCACGTCCTGTCGGTTCGCCGTGCCGCCACGACCTCGGCGCCGCGTCGCCAGTGATCGATCATTTGCGGAATCAGGCCGGGAGGATCTTGCAAGTCGGCGTCGATCGGAATGACGGCGGCGCCCGTCGCCTCGTCCATGCCGGCCGTCAGCGCGGCTTCCTTGCCGAAATGGCGCGTCAGATCGACGACGCGTATGCGCGAATCGCGGGAACTTGCGGCGATCAGCTTGTCGAGGGTGCCGTCGCTGCTGCCGTCGTTGACGCACACGATCTCGAAACGAGCCGAGTCAACCGAATCGAGAACCGGAATCGTCTCGGCGAAGAACAGGTCGACGGTGTCGTGTTCGTTGTAGAAAGGTACGACGAGCGAAATCAAAGGTTTTCTGCTTCGCATGAACGCGCTCCACTCGCCAATGTGGCGGAAGTTATAGCGCAGGCTGAAGCGCGCAGTTGAATAATGTAATTGGTTTTGATGAGTGGATTGTGCGTGCGATCATGGCGATAAAATGAATTAAATTCCTATCTTATAAATTGTAGGTCATTATCCGCGATGGAAAATGAATTTTGATTTTCCTGTTTGTCGGAGGGCCAATGAAGGCGTGGCCGTCGCGGGAGCGGCGCGCTGCATCGCCGAGGCGACGCAACGCGGGCGGCGCATGTCGAAGCGGCAATGCGCCGTGCGGATTGCGCCGTGACGCAGGAGCGGGCGCCGACGGGCCTGGCCGATTGCCGGCCGTTCGTCGCGGAACGCCGGTCCGATGGCCGGAAAACCGATGTGCGGAGAGCGCGAATGACGCATCGGCATACGCTTCGATTCGCGACTTATCTGGGCGTCGGCGTATCGGGAACCGCCGCGCAATATGTCATTTTATGGACGCTGGTTTCGACTGCGATCGCGGCCCCGGTATTTGCGTCGGCGGCGGGAGCGGTGGTTGGCGCGCTATTGAATTATGTTCTCAATTATCACATTACGTTCAAGCGTTCCCGGCCCCATGATCAAGCGGTTCCACGCTTTTTCTCCGTGGTGTTCGCCGGCATCGTCATCAACGTCATGGCGATGTTCGCGCTGGTACGCTTGCATGTCCCGTTCATGCCGGCTCAAGTCGTTGCGACCGGATGCGTGTTGGGAGCGACTTACCTCGCCAACTCCGCGTGGTCGTTCAAGCGGTAGTTTGCGAGCGACCCCTTTCGGCGGCGCCATACGAAGATTGATGATTTTTCTCGGGCGCAACCGGTGTCCGCCATGCGGCGAGATCGTGCTTTTCGTCGAAGCGTCGTCATGCGGTGCGGCTGCGCGCAAGCTACGCACGCGCGGAGTCCGTCGCGGAATACGTCGACCCCGTCGACCCCGTCGACGCATCGGCCGCGCCGCCGCCACGTGGCCGGTGCCGATGTCTCGCTGCGCTTTCACGATATCGGGGCGAGCCCGTCAGCCGGCTCGCCGGCGATTTTGCCGGATCTCCAGGAACGGTTTTGCCGCTCGCCCCCGGATTTGCATTCGAATCGGAAGTGGGGCGCGCGGCGTGGCGGAGTATCGGCGAATCCCGGCCAACGCATTTCAGCAGCCGGAGCGAAGCGGCACTCCGCTCACCGCCTCGAACCTGCCGGACCGCTCGACCGCTCGACTGCTCGACTGCCCGATCACTCGATCACTCGATCACTCGATCACTCGATCACTCGATCACTCGATCGCCGCCCGCCGAACGTTCAACCCCGCCAGAGCCAAATCAGCATTCGTGCATCGCTATCCACGACGGATTGGCTCGCGTCGCGACGATCGCCGCTAGAATCGTCGCTTGCGAAAACCTGACGAATCACCTCGAACCACCAGCGGAGCACCAACGATGAAGCACAACCAAGGGATCGGCCGCCGGCTCGCCGCCGGCATCGCAGCGGCGCTGCTCGCAACGGCCGCGCATGCCGACACGTCGCTGCTGAACGTGTCCTACGACGTCACGCGCGAACTGTACAAGGACATCAACGCGAGCTTCGCCGCCGCCTACAAGCAGAAGACGGGCGAGACGGTGTCGATCCGGCAATCGCACGGCGCGTCGAGCGCGCAGGCGCTGTCGGTGCTGCAGGGGCTGCAGGCCGACGTCGTGACGATGAACCAGCCGAACGACATCGATCTGCTCGCCGAGCGCGGCCAACTGCTGCCGAAGGACTGGCGCACGCGCTTGCCGAACAACAGCTCGCCGTACTCGACGACGATGGTGTTCCTCGTGCGCCACGGCAACCCGAAGGGGATCAAGGACTGGAGCGATCTCGCGAAGCCGGGCGTGCAGGTGATCATCGCGAATCCGAAGACGTCGGGCAACGGCCGCTATGCGTATCTCGCCGCATGGGGGTATCAGAAGCTGAAGGGCGCGACCGATCAGCAGGCGCTCGACTTCGAGAAGGCGATCTTCCGCAACGTGCCGGTGCTCGACTCCGGCGGCCGAGGCGCGACGACGACGTTCACGCAGCGCGGCATCGGCGACGTGCTCGTCACGTTCGAGAACGAGGTCGCGCTGATCGACACGGGCGCGGCGGGCGCGAGCTTCGACGCCGTCTATCCGTCGGCGAGCATTCTCGCGGAGCCGCCCGTGGCGATCGTCGACAAGGTCGTCGACAAGAAGGGCACGCGCCGCGCGGCGCAGGCGTATCTCGAGTACCTGTACTCGCCCGCCGCGCAGGAGATCGTCGCGCAGCACCATCTGCGCCCGCGCGACGCGAACGTGCTGAAGAAGCATGCGAGCGAGTTCAAGCCGCTCAAGACGTTCAGCGTCGAGCAGATCTTCGGCAACTGGGCGAACGCGCAGAAGACGCATTTCGCGGACGGCGGCACGTTCGACAAGATCATCGTCGATCGAAAGTAAGCGCCGGCCCGGCGGCGAAGCGAGCGCGCCGCCGGGCATCCGCGCGGGCCGTCGTCGCCGGGCGGCCGGGGCATGCTTCGCCGGCCGCGCGAACCTTACATTTTCCGTTCGCGGATTCACGGGCGTATTCCATCGAACCGGAATGCGCCCGTTTTCGTTTTCTTTATCCGATTCGGATGCCGAATTCATTCGCGATTTTCGGCATTTCCGGGTGTGTTCCGGCTTCACCCGATCGCGTTCCCGTCGCAATCCGCCGGTTTGTTGCGCGCGCAACAAATGTTAACATTCTGGGCATCCTGTATGCACGCGGAACCTATCGAGCCGCGTAATTGCTTTCGGCGGCGAGGCAAAAGCGGCCGTATCACGTGCATTGTCGATCGATTAATGAATGGATAGGCCGGGTGGTTGACGCGCCATTTTTTCATTATTAGGATGCGCGGAAATTGAATAAATCAATTGAGACATTATCGAGGAAGGCATTGCACTGCAATACCTTACGTCTTTGAAATAAATAGAAAGCGAAAATGAATAAACCGATGGATGGAGGGAACGCCGGATCGGCGGGATGGCGCGGCCGGCTCTCGGCGGCGGCGGTTGTCGCGACGATGCTGGCCCTGGCAGGGTGCGGCGACGATCTGCAGAGCAGCACGACGCCCGCGCAGCTCAATCAGCCGTACACGGACACGGCCGCCTACTCGCCGAACGCGGGCGACGGGCTCGCCGCGTCGCAGGTGTCCGAACGCGCCGCGGTGATGAGCCACCAGTGGTCGTCGAACGGCGCGACGCTCGATTACCTGAGCACGACCGGGCATCTGACGGCCTACGATTCGAACGGCAACGCGGAAGCGACGATGTCGTATGTCGCGTACACCGTGCCGACGCAGGACGGCTCGCCGCGGCCCGTCACGTTCTTCTACAACGGCGGCCCCGGCTCGTCGTCGGTGTGGCTGCGGCTCGGCTCGTTCGCGCCGACGCGCGTCGCGACGCCCGATCCGCTGATGACGAACTGGCCGAATTTCCCGCTCGTCGACAATCCGGACAGCCTGATCGCGACCACCGACATGGTGTTCATCGATCCGCCCGGCACCGGCCTGTCGGAAGCCATCCAGCCGAACACGAACCAGACGTTCTGGGGCGCGGACGCCGACGTGAAGGTGATGCGCGATTTCATCCGCCGCTATCTGTCGGTCAACGGCCGCGGCGGATCGCCGATCTACCTGTACGGCGAATCGTACGGCACGCCGCGCACGGACATGCTCGCGCTCGCGCTCGAATCGGCGGGCGTGCAGCTGACTGGCATCGTGCTGCAGTCGTCGATCCTGAACTACATGGCGGCGAACGGGGATCAGGCGGTCGGCACCTTCCCGTCGTATGCGCAGGTGGCGGCGTATTACAACCTGGTGTCGCCGTCGCCGACGAATCTCGGCGCGTACGCGCAGCGCATTCAGGATTTCACGACCGCGCAGTACACGCCGATCGTCCATTACGCGACGGCCTCGTCGCCCGTGTCGCCGGACGCCGCGACGCTCGCCGCCTGGTCGACGCAGACGAGCATGACGACGGCGTCGCTCGGCGCGTACTTCCAGTACTTCTACGACACCGAAGCCTCCCCCGGCCAGACGACGCTCGTGCCCGGCTATACGATCGGCCGCTACGACGGCCGCGTGTCGCTGCCGAACGGCGATTCGCGTCTCGCGAGCGACGACGATCCGTCCGACATCCTGATCTCGCAGCCGTTCACGAAGGCGCTCGCTTCGCAGATGCCGAACTATCTCGGCTACACGGCGCCGAACGCGACCTATCAGACGCTGAACCCGAACATCATCGGCGTGTGGAACTTCAGCCATGCGGGCCAGCCGTATCCGGACACGATCCCGGATCTGCTCGCCGCGCTGCAGCTCAATCCGAAGCTGAAGGTGCTGTCGTCGAACGGCTACCATGACCTCGCGACGCCGTACTTCGAGACGGAAAAAGAGCTCGCGCGGCTGCAGACGGTGTCCGGCCTCAATCCGAACCTGCAGGTCACGTTCTATCAGGGCGGCCACATGATCTATCTCGACGACGTCGCGAGGCCGCAGATGAAGTCGGATCTCGTCGCGTTCTATCAGAACCAGCCGGTGGCGAACGCGCTGACGCTCGCGGCGCTGCCGCCCGCGTGGCCCGACGAAAGCCCGGCGAACACGCCGACGGCGAAGATCGCGCGGGCCGCCGCGGCCCGCTGAGATTGCGGCGAGCGGGCCGCGCGATGAGCGGCCCGCTCCGTTGAACCCCGATATTGCGAGTTACGTCATGTCCCATATTTTTCAGTTGCGACGCATCATTCCGGCGATCGCGTTCGCGGTTGCCGCGGCGTTCACGATCGGCGCATCCGCCGAGACCTTGCAGGCCGTTTCGTCCGCTGCGCCGCTGCACGGCGGCGTCGACGGCCCGTTCTTCCCGAAGGCCGCCTCCGCCGCGCCCGCGTCGGCTTCGGCGACGACGGGCGCGCAGTTGCAGCAGCAGGCGCAAAGCCGGCTCGCCGCGAGCCTCGGCGCGAGCGGCGCGCTCGGCAACGGCGCGGCGCTCACGAAAGCGCAGGCGCAAGCGAGCGGCCTCGGCTACGTCGCGCAGCATTTCGACGAAATCGACACCGCGCACACCGGCAAGGTCACGCTCAAGCAGGTTCAGCAGTTCATCGAGCAACAGCGTCAGTGACGGACTGACGCGAGCGCGGCGCGCGGCCCGCCGAGGGTTGGGCGCGCCGCGCGGATCGCGCGCGGCGCGCGGGCCCGGCCGCGCGACGAACGCATCGCAAGCGCCGCGTGCTACGCTCGCCGCACCGACTCCGGCGAGACTGCGATGAACGTCGATTCCTCTTCCCCGCACCCCCCCGATCCTTTCGCGGACGGCGGCGCCCGCGCGCGCAAGCCGCCGCGCGGCGGCCGCCGGATCTGGTCCGGCACGCGCGAGGTGATCGCGTACGGCATGCCGGCGTCCGTGTGGCGCGATCTCTATTACTGGGCGCTCAAGGTGAGCTGGCCCGTATTCTTCGCGACGCTCGCCGCGCTGTTCGTCGTCAACAACACGCTGTTCGCGCTGCTGTACCTGCTCGGCCGCACGCCGATCGCGAACCAGTCGCCGCCCGGCTTCATGGGCGCGTTCTTCTTCAGCGTCGAGACGCTCGCGACGGTCGGCTACGGCGACATGCATCCGCAGACCATCTACGCGCACGCGGTCGCGACGCTCGAGATCTTCGTCGGGATGTCGGGGATCGCGCTGTCGACAGGGCTCGTGTTCGCGCGCTTCGCGCGGCCGCGCTCGAAGATCATGTTCGCGCGCCACGCGATCGTGCGCTCGCTCAACGGACGGATGACGCTGATGGTGCGCGCGGCGAACGCGCGGCAGAACGTGATCGCCGAGGCGCGCGCGAAGATGCGGCTGATGCGGCGCGAGCATTCGTCGGAGGGATATTCGCTGATGAAGATCCACGATCTGAAGCTCGTGCGCAGCGAGCACCCGATCTTCCTGCTCGGCTGGAACATGATGCACGTGATCGACGAATCGAGCCCGCTGTTCGGCGAGACGCCGGAGTCGCTCGCGCAGCGCAGCGCGATGCTGCTCGTGATGATCGAAGGCTCCGACGAAACCACCGCGCAGGTGATGCAGGCGCGCCATGCGTGGGAGCACGGCGACATCCGCTGGCATTACCGCTACGTCGACCTGATGAGCGAGGTCGACGGCATGACGCACATCGACTACACGCGTTTCAACGACGTCGAGCCGGTCGAGCCGCAGCCGGCGGCCGACGGGGGCGATTCGCCCGACGGGCCCGACGCGAGCGGCCCGGCCGCCGCGCCGAATCCGCCGCCCGCCTGAGGCGGCGCGCGGCCCATCCGGCGAGCCGAGCGGGCCGGGAGTGAAATCTCTCTCAAATTGCAAGCAAAGCTTCAGCAGTCTTTCGCTGAAACGCTGATCGATATCAAGATAAGCAAAAAAATTCTTCTATTGGCGTAAAAAAATAAAGTTCATTGAGTTGCGCGTCGAAACGCAGGGCCGCGCCTTGCCGGCGCGGGGCGACGCCGCAACGTCGAACAGCACATCGAGGAGACGACAATGAACGCACGCCTGCCGGTCGGCGGCCCGCCCGCGTTGGCCGACTATCGCCTGACCGACAACCTCCGCGCGACGCGCGGCCGCATATTCCTGACGGGCACGCAGGCGCTCGTGCGCCTGCTGCTGATGCAGCGCGCGCTCGACGACGCGCAGGGCCTGAACACCGCGGGCTTCGTCAGCGGCTATCGCGGCTCGCCGCTCGGGATGGTCGACCAGCAGCTGTGGAAGGCGAAGAAGCAGCTCGATGCGAGCGGCGTGCGCTTCCTGCCCGCGATCAACGAAGAGCTCGGCTGCACCGCGGTGCTCGGCACGCAGCGCGTCGAGGCCGATCCGGAGCGCACCGTCGACGGCGTGTTCGCGATGTGGTACGGCAAGGGGCCGGGCGTCGATCGCGCGGGCGACGCGCTCAAGCACGGCAACGCGTACGGCTCGTCGCCGCACGGCGGCGTGCTCGTGGTGGCGGGCGACGATCACGGCTGCGTGTCGTCGTCGATGCCGCATCAGAGCGACTTCGCGATGATCGCGTGGCATATGCCGGTCGTGAATCCGTCGAACATCGCCGACATGCTCGAGTTCGGCGTGTACGGCTGGGCGCTGTCGCGCTTCTCCGGCGCGTGGGTCGGCTTCAAGGCGATTTCGGAGACGGTCGAATCCGGCTCGAGCGTCGATCTCGATGCGCTGACGACGCGCTGGCCCGCGCCCGAAGGCTTCGCGCCGCCCGCGGACGGCCTGCACAACCGCTGGCCGGACCTGCCGAGCCTCGCGATCGAGGCGCGCCTCGCCGCGAAGCTCGACGCGGTGCGCCACTTCGCGCGCGCGAACAGCATCGACAAGTGGATCGCGAAGAGCGCGCACGCGAACGTCGGCATCGTCACGTGCGGCAAGGCGCATCTGGACCTGATGGAGGCGCTGCGCCGGCTCGATCTGACGGTCGCCGATCTCGACGCGGCCGGCGTGCGGATCTACAAGGTCGGCCTGTCGTTCCCGCTCGAGATGACGCGCATCGACACGTTCGTCGAAGGCCTGACCGAAGTGCTCGTGATCGAGGAGAAGGGCCCCGTGATCGAGCAGCAGATCAAGGATCATCTTTACAACCGCGCGTCGGGCGCGCGGCCCGTCGTGCTCGGCAAGCACGACGCGGCGCACGCGCCGCTGTTGTCCGAGCTCGGCGAGCTGCGCCCGTCGCGCATCCTGCCCGTGTTCGCCGACTGGCTCGCGCGGCACAAGCGCGCGCTCGACCGCCGCGCGCGCGTCGTCGATCTCGTCGCGCCGACGATCCTGTCGAACGAGGCGGACGCGGTGCGGCGCACGCCGTACTTCTGCTCGGGCTGCCCGCACAACACGTCGACGAAGGTGCCGCAAGGCTCGATCGCGCAGGCGGGAATCGGCTGTCACTTCATGGCGTCGTGGATGGAGCGCGACACGACGGGCCTGATCCAGATGGGCGGCGAGGGCGTCGACTGGGCCGCGCACGCGATGTTCACGAGCACGCGCCACGTGTTCCAGAATCTCGGCGACGGCACCTACTTTCATTCGGGAATCCTGGCGATCCGGCAGGCGGTGGCCGCGCGCGCGAACATCACCTACAAGATCCTCTACAACGACGCGGTCGCGATGACGGGCGGGCAGCCCGTCGACGGCAGCATCTCGGTGCCGCAGATCGCGCGGCAGGTCGAGGCGGAAGGCGTGTCGCGCTTCGTCGTCGTGTCCGACGAGCCCGAGAAGTACGACGGCCATCATGCGCTGTTCCCGACGGGCACCACGTTCCATCACCGCCGCGAGCTCGATGCGGTGCAGCGCGAGCTGCGCGACACGCCGGGCGTCACCGTGCTGATCTACGACCAGACGTGCGCGGCCGAGAAGCGCCGCCGCCGCAAGAAGGGCGAATTCCCCGATCCGGACAAGCGGCTGTTCATCAACGAAGCGGTCTGCGAAGGCTGCGGCGATTGCGGCGTGCAGTCGAACTGCCTGTCGGTCGAGCCCGTCGAGACCGCGCTCGGCCGCAAGCGGCGCATCGATCAATCGTCGTGCAACAAGGATTTTTCGTGCGTGAACGGCTTTTGCCCGAGCTTCGTGACGGTCGAGGGCGCGAAGCTGAAGAAGGCGGCGGGCGCCGCGTTCGACGAGGCCGCGCTCGCCGCGCGCGTCGACGCGCTGCCGCGCCCGGCGACGCATCTGGCCGACGCGCCGTACGACATGCTGGTGACGGGCGTCGGCGGCACGGGCGTCGTGACGGTGGGCGCGCTCGTCAGCATGGCCGCGCATCTGGAGGGCAAGAGCGCATCGGTGCTCGACTTCATGGGCTTCGCGCAGAAGGGCGGCTCGGTGCTGTCGTTCGTGCGGGTCGCGTCGTCGGACGCGTGGCTCAATCAGGTGCGCATCGACACGCAGCAGGCCGACTTGCTGCTCGCGTGCGACATGGTCGTCGGCGCGAGCGCCGACGCGCTGCAGACGGTGCGCCGCGAGCGCACGCGCATCGTCGTGAACACGCACGCGATTCCGAACGCCGCGTTCGTGCGCGATCCGGACGCGAGCCTGCACGCGGACGCGCTCGTCGAGAAGATGCGGCACGCGGCGGGCGACGGCTTCCTGTCGCGTTGCGATGCGCAGGCGCTCGCGACGAAGTTCCTCGGCGACACGATCGGCGCGAACATCCTGATGCTCGGCTTCGCATGGCAGCAGGGGCTCGTGCCCGTGTCGCTCGACGCGTTGATGCGCGCGATCGAGCTGAACGACGTCGCGGTGCCGATGAACAAGCTCGCATTCGCGATCGGCCGGATGGCGGCCGCCGACGCGGCGGGGCTCGACGCGCTGTGGGACGCGCGCCATCCGGCGCACGAGCCGCTGCCGCCGCAGACGCTCGACGCGGTCGTCGCCGATCGCGAGGCGCGGCTCGCCGAATACGGCGGCGCGCGCTACGTCGAGCGCTATCGCGCGCTCGTCGGCGCGGCGCGCAAGGCGGGCGACGAACGCGTCGCGCGCGCGGTCGCGACGACGTTCTACCGGCTGCTCGCGGTGAAGGACGAATACGAAGTGGCGCGGCTCCACGCGCACGGCGCATTCCGCGCGGCGCTCGAAGCGCAGTTCGAGGGCACCGCGGGCAAGGACTTCCGCGTGAAGTTCAACCTCGCGCCGCCCGCGACCGCGAAGGCGGGCAGGGACGGCTCGGCGCCGGGAAAGCAGGTGTTCGGGCAGTGGCTGTGGCCGGTGCTCGGCGTGCTCGCGCGCGTGCGCGGCCTGCGCGGCACGCGGCTCGATCCGTTCGGCGGCACCGTCGAGCGCAAGATGGAGCGCGCGCTCGCCGACGACTACGAGGCGACGATGCGCCGCGCGCTCGCGGCGTTGACGCCCGGGACGGCCGACGCGGTCGCGCGGCTCGCGGAGCTGCACGCGAAGGCGCGCGGCTACGGGCACGTGAAGCTCGCGAACGTCGCGAGCGTGAAGCGCGCCGAGCGCGAGCTCGCCGCGCGTATCGCGATCGATGCGGCGACGAGCGCGGCCGTGCAGCGCGCGCTCGACGAGATGAAGGGCGCGGGCGCGTTGCGCGGGATTCCGGTCGTCGTCGCGAAATCGTGAGCGCGGCGCGAGCGCCGGACGTCAGATGACGGGCAGCGGGCAGCGGGCAGTGGGCAGCGGGCGGCGAGCGGCGAGCGACGGGCAGCGGCCGGTTGCGCGCGGCATGGCGCAGCGGTCCTCCGCCGTCGCGTTCCAGCGTTGCGCGCGCTGCGTGTCTGTCGCGTGCTGCGTACGTCGCGAGCGCCTCGAGTGTCTCGCGCGACGCCCGCCCGTCACTGCGCCGCCCGCTCGCCGAGCGTCGAGAACGCGCGCCGGCGAGCGCGCGTCGTCAGACGATGCCCTTCTTGCGCGTCGACAGCGCCGTCTCCGACAGATCGACTTCGCGCATCAGCTTCGCGAGCGTTTCGTCGTTGATCTTCTGCTCGCCGCGCAGCCGGTAGAGCACCGCGCGCTCCGCGCGGATCGCCGCGATCTTCAGCGCCAGTTCCATCTTCTCGGTCTGCCGCGCTTCTTCGCGCGGCGTCGCGCCGTCGGCGGCGAGGCCCGCGAGCCGGCGGCGGTACAGGTCCATCACGCGCGCCGTCACGTCCGCGCAGCGCGCGGCGGCCGTCTCGTCGAGATCGACGGCAAGCGCGTCGTGCGCCGCGTCGACCGCGCGGATCGCCGCTTGCGCCGCCGCCGCGCGCGCGGCGCGCTCTTCCTCCGCGTGCGGATTGCGCATCGGGCGCATGCCGCGCAGCAGGAGCGGCAAGCCGATCACCGCGACGACGAGCGAGCCGAGAATCACGCCCGACGCGACGAAGATCGCGGTGTCGCGGCCCGCGAGCGGCGTGCCGTCGCCGAGCGCGACCGGAATCGACAGCACGCCCGCGAGCGTGACCGCGCCGCGCACGCCGCCCACCGTCATCACGGCGATCGTGCGCACGCCCGCCATCGTGCCGGTGAGCCCCTGCCTCGCCGCGCGGCGGCTCGCGATCCAGCGCAGCAGCCAGACCCACGCGAAGCGGATCGCGTAGAGCGCGGCGAGCATCGCGGCGACGTAGCCGAGCATCGCGCCGACGAGCGCGTCGCTCGTATGGTGTGCGTCGAGGAGCGCGCGGCCGATGATGTGCGGCAGCTGCAGGCCGAGCATGATGAACACCATGCCGTTGAACACGAACTCGATCATCGCCCACGTGCTTTCCGCGCGCACTCGCGCGGCGACCGTGCTGCTCTTCGAGAAGCTCGTGTAGTTCATCATCATCCCGGACGCGACGGCCGACAGGATTCCTGACAATCCCAAATGCTCGGCGATCAGGTACGACGCGAACGGCACGAGCAGCGTCATCACGATGCCGGGCGCGGGATCGCCTTCCTGCGAGGCGTTCAGGAAGCGCGTCGACAGCGCGCTGAACAGCCACGCGAGAGCCGCGCCCGCCACGAGGCCGCCCGATGCGACGATCACGAAGCTGATCGACGCGTCGCGCAGCGAGAACATGCCGGTCAGCGCGGCGGCGATCGCGAACTTGAGCGCGACGAGGCCCGACGCGTCGTTCATCAGCGCCTCGCCCTCGAGGATGTGCATCAGCTGCGGCGGGATGCGACCCTTGCCCGCGATGCCGGACAGTGCGACCGCATCGGTCGGCGACAGCACCGCGGCGAGCGCGAACGCGATGGGCAGCGGCAGGCCGGGAATCAACCAATGCGCGAAGTAGCCGACCGCGAGTACCGTCATGAACACGAGGCCGAACGCGAGCATCAGGATCGCGCGCCGTTGCAGATACAGCTCGCGCTTCGGAATGCGCCAGCCGTCCGCGAACAGCAGCGGCGGGATGAACAGCAGCATGAAGATTTCGGGATCGAACGTGACGTGCAGATTGAACTTCGGCCACGCAAGCACGGCGCCGATCGCGATCTGCATCAGCGGCAACGGCAGGCGCAGCGGCAGCACGCGCGTCGCGACGCCCGACAGCGCGACCGCGAGCAACAAAATCAAAACAGTGAAGACGATTGCCATCGATGATTGAAACGGGGAAGAAACGACGGTACGCAGTGTAGCGTGCGCGCGAAATGCGCGACGGGAAGCGACGTGCGAGCATCGGCGCACTGTGATGGTGCGCACAATCCCCATCGCCATGCATGCGCGGCGCGGCGCGATCGACGCATCCGCACCGGGGATGGCGCGACTGGGCGTGGTGTCGTGCGAGTGAGCACGGAGCTTGCTTGAGGCTTGCAGACAACTACGATCGAACAACCGAGGACCACCGATGAAAACCCGCGAGCCGCACGTTTCGCCTGCCGACGTTTTCGTCATGAGGAGGGCCGCCGCATGACCACGACCGTTCAGCAGGAGCGTCCCGTCGCCGCGTCGCCGTATCGCTTCGAGCCGGAGATGACGTCCGGCCTCGAGCGCGTCGCCGCGCATCACCACGATCTCACCCTGACGACGGTGTTTCAGCCGATCTTCAGCCTGTCGCACATGCGCGCGGTCGGCTACGAGGCGCTGTTGCGCGCGCACGATGCGCTCGACCGCCCGGTGTCGCCGCTCGACGTGTTCGGTGAAGCCGCGCGCCACGGCGAGGCGACGCAGGTCGACCGCCTCGCGCAGGCGCTGCATCTCGAAAACTTCGCGCGATTCGGCGCGGAGCGCGAATGGCTGTTTCTCAACGTGCACCCCGGTGTGCTCACCGATCCGTTTCAGGCCGCCGCGCTGTTCGCGAACCTGAAGCGGCTCGACATCCCGCCGCGGCGCATCGTGCTCGAGGTGCTCGAGCAGCGCGCCGACGACATCGAGCGGCTCGCCGACGCGGTGCGCGAATTCCGCGAGCAGGGCTTTCTGATCGCGCTCGACGATTTCGGCGCGGGTCATTCGAACATCGAACGAATCTGGCAACTGAGCCCGGACATCGTGAAGCTCGACCGGATCATGCTGTCGCATGCGCAGCATCGCACCGGACTCACCGCGATCCTGCACGGGCTCGTCACGCTGCTGCACGAGGCGGGCAAGCTCGTGCTGATCGAAGGGATCGAGACCGAGCACGAGGCGCAGATCGCGCTGTCGTGCGATGCGGATTTCGTGCAGGGCTATTTCTTCGGACGTCCGGCGCCGGGGCTGCCCGACAGCGCCGCGGCGTCCGCCTGCATCGGCGAGCTCACCGAGCGCTATCGCAAGCAGACCGAAGCGGCCGAGCGGCGCGACGCGCAGCGGCTCGCGCCGTACCAGCGCGCGTTCGAGCGCGCGGCCGAGCGCCTCGCGGCGGGCGAGCCGCTCGACGAGGTCTGCTGGAACTTCCTCGCGCTCGATCACGCGGCGCGCTGCTTCCTGCTCGACGAGCGCGGGCGGCAGGCGGGCCGCAACGTCGTGCTGCGTGCGGACCGCGCGTCGCACGAGACGCGCTTTCTGCCGCTCGCCGACGCGCAGGGCGCGAACTGGCTGCGGCGTCCGTATTTCCGCTCGGCGATCGCCGAGCCGGAGCGCGTGCAGGTGACGCGGCCGTATCTGTCGATCAACGAGGCGCTGCCGTGCGTGACGTTGTCGATCGCGGTGCGCGTGAACGATGCGCTGTGCGTGCTCTGCGGCGACATCGACTGGATCGACGGCGAGACGCCGCCCGGCGCTTGATCGTCGGCGGGCCCGCGGGCCGCTGTGTTGAGTGGCGGTGCGCGCGGGCGTTGCTGCGGCACACGCGGGTTCGCTATGTGTCCGCGGAATTAACTGCAATCTTGGTTGAGTTTTTGATTCGATGCGAATGCATCGCGCGTTGCGTGCAGTTGCGCCTCGCGATACGCGGCGAGCACGTTGCCTTGCCTCGGTTCGTGCGTACGGCTTTCCAAGGCCGCGAGCGGTGCGCGTACGGCCGCGGGTTCCTGCGCGCGTCGCCGCGGGCGCGATCGGCGACGGCGCGCGTTGCATTTTGCGAACGCGAGGCCGAGAATGCTCCGAGGATTGCGGTGCCGGGCCGGCTTCGCGCGATCCCGCCATCGGCACTACGCGAAGAAAATCATGAAAAGACCGCTTTCGCTGACTGTCCTAGCGTGGTTCGTCATCGTCTCGAACCTGATCGGGCTGATCTCGCTGCCGTTTTCTCTTCACGATCCCCTTTCGCTCGCCGTCCTGCGCCGCTCGCCGCTGCCGATCGAGGCGACCGTCGCGATCGCCGTCGCCAGCGAGGCGCTGCATCTCGTCGCCGGCGTCGCGATCCTGAAGCGGAAAATCTGGGGGCGCACCCTGTACGCGGTCGTTGCGCTCGTCGGATTCGCGATCTCCGCATTCACGACGCCGTTCAGGGGCATGCTGATCGTCGTCGCCGCGCTGATCGCGCTGTTCCTGTTCATCCTGTATCGCCCGGCCGCAACCGCATACTTCAGACGGGCAGCCGCATGAACGCGCTGCGCAACGTGGTTGCGGTGCTGTTCCATGTGCTCGGCAGCTTCGTCGCGGTCGGCACGATGGCGTGCGTCGTCTGGTTGCGGCCGGCGACGCCGCGGCGGCTCGCGTGCGGCGCGGCGCTGCTCGTCGGCGCGGGCGCGCCGTATGCGGTCGGCGCGGCGATCGGCGCGTTTCGGCCGCGGCTGCGGCCGGTCGGCGCCGCGCTTGTCGTGTCGTCCGGGCTCGTGCTGCTCGACGTGTTCGCGATGGTCGGACTGCGGCCGTCGCCGGATCTGCTCGCGATGGCGATCGCGCGGCGCCCCGGGGCTCGCGTTCCCGCTCGAAGGGCTCGCGTGGGCTGAGCTCGTCGCGCTCGCGATCGGCGTCGCGGGGTGACGGTTCGCCGCGCACGGCGCGGATTGACGGGCGCTCGCCGGGCGGCGGACATTCGTCTTGCGACGGCTTTGCCGCGGCTACTGCCGGGGCAGGGCTTCGAGGCCAAGATCGCCGCCAACGCCGCCAACGCCGCCAACGCCGCCAACGCCGCCAACGCCGCCAACGCCAACGACGCCAACAACGCCAACAATCCCGACGCACGACCAAGATCCCGACATGGCCGGCCAAACGGTCCGACACGTCGGCAAGCGACGCCGCCCGCCCCCGCTTCCGCCTCCGCTTCGCTCATCCATTCGATTTCCATTCCATAAACTTTCAAAAGCATTCACATTCGCGTCATATCGCCCTCGTATCTTTCTTGCGTTTTTGAAAGAAACCACATCAACGGGAAGCCGAAAACATGAAGCGAGTGAGACTGGCGGCGCTCCTTTGCGCGAGCGTTTTCGCGGCGGCGGGCTGCGGCAGCGACGAGCCGAAGACCCCCGCCGCAACGGACGACGGCGCGCAAACCACCGCCGCGCGCAACGTGATCTTCTTTCTGGGCGACGGAATGGGGATGACGACGCTGACGGCCGCGCGGATCTACGCGGTCGGCGAGGACGGCGCGCTTACGCTCGACACGCTGCCCGAAACCGCGTTCGTGAAAACCTATTCGAACGACGCGCAGGTGACGGACAGCGCGCCGTCGATGTCCGCGTACATGACGGGCGTGAAGACGAACAACGAAGTGATCTCGATGACGCCCGACACGAAGGCGATCGAGCCGACCGCGAACCTCACCGGCAATTGCGGCGCGGACAACGGCAAATCGGTGCCCACGCTGCTCGAGATCGCGAAGGCGAAGGGGCTCGCGACGGGCGTCGTGACGACCACCCGCGTCACGCACGCGACGCCCGCGGCCACCTACGCGCACGTGTGCCATCGCGACGCCGAGAACGACATCGCCGCGCAGCTCGTGCCGGGCGGCGCGGGCTACAACGCGGCGCTCGGCAGCGGCGTCGACGTCGTGCTCGGCGGCGGCACGCAATTCTTCGTGCCGAAGGACGCGGGCGGCAAGCGCGCGGACGGCCGCAATCTCGTGAACGAGCTGAAGGCGAAGGGCTACGCGATCGCGCAGAACCGCGACGAGCTCCTCGCCGCCGACGCGACGAAGAGCGGCAAGCTCGCCGGCCTCTTCGCGTCGAGCCACATGAGCTACGACCTCGATCGCGGCGCGACGAAGGAGCCGAGCCTGGCCGACATGGCGACGCGCGCGCTCGACGTGCTGCAGAGGAATCCGAACGGCTACTTCCTGATGATCGAGGGCGGCCGCATCGATCACGCGCTGCACGACACGAATGCGAAGCGCGCGCTGCAGGACACGCTCGCATTCGACAACGCGATCAAGGCGACGCTCGACAAGGTTCGCCAGAGCGATCCGGATCTGAAGAACACGCTCGTCGTCGTGACGGCCGATCACGATCACACGCTCGTGCTGAACGGCTACGCGGCGCGCACGGGCAAGACGGAGGCGGGCAAGCCGGGCGTGCTCGGCGTGCTGCGCAACTATCAGACGGGCGCGATCGCGAAGGACGCCGACGGCGCGCCGTACACGATCATCGGCTTCGGCAACGGCGAGAACCGCGTGCAGGGCAGCCGCGCGGGCACGGGCCTCACCGACGCGGTGACGGGCGCGGACGATTACCGGCAGGAAGCGGTCGTGCGCATGGCGAAGGGCGGCGAGACGCACGGCGGCACCGACGTGTTTCTCGGCGCGATCGGCCGCGGCGCGGACGGCTTTCACGGCGTGATCGAGAACAACAAGGTGTTCGAGCTCGTGCGCAGCGCGGCGCAGCTTTGAGCGCGGCCTTGACGGAACAGGGGAATACAGGATGTCGACTATGAAGCGCATCGCGGCGGCGACGCTCGCCGCGGCGGCCCTCTCGGGCGGGTTCGGCCACGCGGCGCACGCCGCGGGCCAGGCGAAGAACGTGATCTTCTTCCTCGGCGACGGAATGGGGCCGACCACCGTGACCGCGAGCCGCATCTACAAGGTCGGCGAGGCCGGCCAGCTCACGATGGAGAAGCTGCCGCGCACCGCGCGCATCAAGACCTTCTCGAACGACGCGCAGACGACGGACAGCGCGCCGTCGATGGCCGCGTACATGACGGGCGTGAAGATGAACAACGAGGTGCTGTCGATGTCGTCCGACACGCGCGCGATCGCGCCGGGCACCGACGCGAACGGCAACAAGACGGTGAACAATTGCGGCGCGACCAACGGCAAGGCCGTGCCGACGCTGCTCGAGCTCGCGAAGGCGCGCGGCAAGGCGGTGGGCGCGATCACGACGACCGAGCTCACGCACGCGACGCCCGCCGCGACTTACTCGCACATCTGCCATCGCGACGCGCAATACGACATCGCCGCGCAAGCGGTGCCGGGCGGCGCGGGCTACAACGCGGCGCTCGGCGACGGCGTCGACGTGCTGATGGGCGGCGGGCGCAATCACTGGACGCCGTTCGATCCGGTCGCGAACAGGCGCGGCCGCGCGGACGGGCGCAACCTGCTCGCCGAGCTGCAGGCGAAGGGCTACGCGCTCGCCGCGACGAAGGATCAGCTCGCACAGGCGGGCGGCGGCAAGCTGATCGGACTCTTCAGCACGACGAGCCATCTCGAGTATGAACTCGATCGCGTCGCCGGCAAGGGCGAAGGCGCGACGCAGCCGAGCCTCGCGGAGATGACGGCCAAGGCGATCGATGTGTTGTCGAAGAATCCGAACGGCTATTTCCTGATGGTCGAAGGCGGGCGCATCGATCACGCGCTGCACGGCACGAACGCCAAGCGCGCGCTCGAGGATACCGTCGCGTTCGACGAGGCGATCCGCACGGCGCTCGCGAAAGTGGATCTGTCGAACACGCTCGTCGTCGTGACGGCCGACCACGACCACACGATGACGATCAACGGCTATTCGAAGCGCGGCAATCCGATTCTCGACATCAGCCGCGGCTATCGCGACGGCCAGCCGAACAAGGATGCGGACGGCAACACGTACACGACGCTCGTGTTCGGCAACGGCGCGAACCGGCCGAACGCGCGGGCCTCGGTGGATTCGGCGAGCGCGACGAACGAAGCGTACTTGCAGGAAGTGGGCGTGCGGATGGGCGGTGCGGGCTCCGAGACGCACGGCGGCGGCGACGTGATGCTGTTCGCCGACGGCGCCGATGCGAAGGCATTCAAGGGCACGCTCGACAACACGAAGGTGTTCGGCCTCGTGAAGTCGGCGTTCGGGTTCTGAGCGGGAGGGTTGCGATGCGCACCTTCGCGATGCAAACGCGCGGGGAAAGACGCGCCGGAAGGCTCGTCGCGCGGCGCGTGCGCGCGGCGCTCGGCGCGACGGCCATGTTCGCCGGCGCGCCGGCGTTCGCCGCGCCCGCCGCGCCCGATCTCGACGCGGTGCTGTTGCACGAGAGCGCGTCGGTGAGCGCGGACGGCGTGACGCGCACCGTCACGTATCGCGAGCGGATGGTGCGCCGCGACGGGCACGTGTGGATCGAGCGCGTGCTGCCCGCGAGCGCGAAGCACGGGCAAGCGAGCGAACGACACGCGCACGGCGGCCACGCGCACGCCGCCGCGCACGCGCCGCAGTCGCGCGGCGGCGTGCGCGCGGCCGCCGCTTCGACGGACGCGCACGCAGGCCACAAGCACTTCGACTTCGATGCGGCCGCGCGGCACGTGACGAACGAAGGCGGGAAGGTTCGCATCGAGTACGTCGATGCGGCGCAGCGTACCGTCGTCGCGGTGCCGCCCGCCGAGTACGAGACGACGGGCTTCGACGGCTCGTGGGACAACGCGTTCTACATCACGCCGCCGTCGCGGTTGAAGCGGCTCGCGGCGAAGTCGACGCCCGGGCCTGTGTCCGGCACGCGCTGGTACGAGCAGACGGTCGGCGCGCCGCGCGCGCAGGGCGTCAATCGCGTTCTCTGGAGCGACACGCTGCAGGCGCCGCTCGTCGTCGAATATCGCAGCGCGGACGGCCATGCGTCGCGCAAGCTGACGCTCACGCCGGCGTCGCGCGCGAAGGTGCCGCCCTGGCAGCAATTGCAGCCGTATGCGCGCAAGGAGTATGCGGACTATCTCGATTGACGCGTGATGCGTGATGCGTGATGCGTGATGCGTGGCGCGTTCGCGCCCGCGTGCGATGCCGGGACAAGCCGAGCAACGCAACGCAACGTAACGCGAGACGGCGCGGAGCAACACAAGCGAAGCGATGCGATGCGGGCGATGGCCGCACGGAGCAACGTCGCGCGCGGCGCGGCGAGCAAACGCAGGCAAGCAAGGCGAAGGCGGCGCAAGGCCGGGCGACATGGCGCAGCGCGTTGCCCGTCGTCCGTCATCCATTGACCGTCGCCGCCGCATTCCGCCCGCCATGCGCGCGCGTTCGCGCCGTCGGTTACGATGCGGGCTGGTTCAACTCGACCCGAGCCGCCTCCATGCCAGCTTCCTCGATCCTTCTCGAAGTCATCGCGACGACGATCGGCGATGCGAAAGCCGCCGCCCGCGCGGGCGCCGATCGCCTCGAACTCGTGACCGCCATCAGCGAAGGCGGATTGACGCCGAGCGTCGGCGTGATCGAAGCCGTTGTCGCCGCGGTGCCGATTCCCGTCAACGTGATCGTGCGGCCGCACAGCCGCTCGTTCCATTACGACGCGAACGAGCTCGCGGCGATCGCGCGCGACGTGCGCGCGGCTGTCGCCGCGGGCGCGAACGGCGTCGTGTTCGGGATGCTCGACGCGCACGGCGACGTCGATCTTGCCGCGTTGCAGCGCGTCGCCGACGCGGCCGACGGACGCGATCTCACGTTCCATCGCGCATTCGACGTCGCGCGCGATCTGAATACCGCGCTCGATACGCTGCTGCGCGTGCCGTCGGTCACGTCGGTGCTGACGTCGGGCGGGCATGCGTCGGTGCTCGACGCGCGCGACGTGGTCGCGCGGATGGTGCGCCGCGCCGAGGGCTCGACGTGCGCGGTGCTCGCGGGCGCGGGGCTCACCGTCGACGCGGTCGGCGATTTCGTGCGCGCGACAGGCGTGCGGGCCGTGCATTTCGGCTCGGGCGTGCGCGAGCGCGGCGAGGTGCTCGCGCCGATCGACGAGCGGCTCGTCGCGAAGGCGCGCGCGACGCTCGACGCGGCGGCGCGAGGGTAGCGCGTCGAAGGCATGTGCTCGCACGCGTGGGCAGGTGCTGCGCGACGATAAAAAAGCCGGGACATCGTCCCGGCTATTTGCTTGACTATTGAAGGCGTTCGGCGTTCGGCGTTCGGCGTTCGGCGTTCGGCGTTCGGCGTTCGGCGTTCGGCACCGATTGTTTGATGTTCGACACCCGACACCCGACACCCGACATCGCACATCGCACATCGCACATCGCGCATTCGACACCCGACGTTACCCGCCGAACCTCGGACGTCCGGCGTTCGACGCCCGACGTTCGAAATCCGACATCCGACGCCCGGCTTCTCTTTCAGCGCTCGAGCTTCAAACGAAAAGCATCGCGCCGGGAGCGCTCGGCCGTCACCGGCGAATGTTCGCGAGCGCGCGGCCGCCGTTCGCCACGCGCGGCGGCGCGCTCAGGCACTCAAGCGTTCAAGCGTTCAAGCACTCAATTGCGTCGCTTCGCTCGCCGACATCCCGAGCCGCGCCAGCAGCTTGCGGTCGGCTTCCGCGCGCGGATTGCCGGTCGTGAGCAGCACGTCGCCGTAGAACATCGAGTTCGCGCCGGCGAGGAAGCACAGCGCCTGCATCGAATCGTCGAGCTGCTCGCGGCCCGCCGACAAGCGCACCATCGCCTTCGGCATCGTGATTCGAGCGATCGCGATCGTGCGCACGAATTCGAACGGATCGAGCGCCTGCGCGTTCTCGAGCGGCGTGCCTTCGATCGCGACGAGATTGTTGATCGGCACCGACTCCGGATACGGGTTCATGTTCGCGAGCTGCGCGATGAGGCCCGCGCGCTCGCGGCGCGATTCGCCCATGCCGATGATCCCGCCGCAGCACACGTTGATGCCCGCCTCGCGCACGCGCTCGAGCGTGTCGAGCCGATCCTGGTACGTGCGCGTCGAAATGACCTGGCCGTAAAACTCGGGTGACGTATCGAGGTTGTGGTTGTAGTAGTCGAGGCCCGCTTCGGCGAGCGCCTTCGCCTGATGCTCCTCGAGCATGCCGAGCGTCACGCACGTTTCGAGGCCCATTTCCTTCACGCCGCGGATCATGTCCTTGATCGGTTCGATGTGCCGATCTTTCGGGCTGCGCCACGCCGCGCCCATGCAGAAGCGCGTCGCGCCGTTTTCCTTCGCGGTGCGCGCGGCGGCGAGCACCGCGTCCACTTCCATCAGCTTCTCCGCCTTCAGGCCGGTCTCGTGATGCGCGGATTGCGAGCAGTAGCCGCAATCCTCCTCGCAGCCGCCCGTCTTGATCGACAGCAGCGTCGACAGCTGGATCGCGTTCGCGTCGAAGTGCTCGCGATGCACCTGCTGCGCGCGGAACAGCAGATCGTTGAACGGCAGCTCGTAGAGCGCGATCACGTCGGCGACGCGCCAGCGCGGCGCGACGGGCGCGGTCACCGGCGTTTCGGTCGTCGCGCGAGCGGTTTGGGCTTGAGTCATGTCGGTCATCCTTCGGAACGGGGATCGATTCGGAAATGCTTCGATAAGCGGGTAAAACGTCAGCGCGGCGCGGCGGCGCGCAACGCTTTCAGCAACAGGTTCACGTCGAGCGCCGCCGACGCCGCCTCGGGCGACGGCGGGCTCATGTGCGCGACGTCGCCGACGAGCGGCGCGCCGTGCTCGCGGTCGAGCCACGCGCGCAGCGTGTCGACGTTTTCGTCGGCGAAGTTCATCGCGGCGTCGATGCGGTTCGCGACCCAGCCGGCGATGCTCAGGCCGCGCGCGGCAATCGCGTCGGCGGTGAGCAGCGCGTGGCTGATGCAGCCGAGCCGCACGCCGACGACGAGCACGACGGGCAGGCCCAGCGCGACCGCGAGATCGGCGGTGTCGCGCGTGCCGGTCAGCGGCACGCGAAAGCCGCCGACGCCTTCGACGACGACGACGTCCGCCGCCTCGCATGCACGGCGATGCGCGGCGACGATCGCGTCGATGTCGAGCGCGACGCCTTCGCGCGCGGCGGCGATGTGCGGCGCGGCGGGCGCCTTCAGCAGGAACGGCGTGCGGATCTCGGCGGGCAGCGCGACGTTCGCGGCGGCGTCGAGCTGGTCCGCGTCGTCGTTGCGCCACATGCCGTCGCGCTCGTATGCGCCCGCGGCGATCGGCTTCATCGCCGCCGCGCGCAGCCCCGCGCGCGCGAAGCCGCGCAGCAGCGCGGCCGACACGAAGGTCTTGCCGATCTCGGTGTCGGTGCCCGTCACGAACAGCGAAAGCGGCGCGCTCATGCGGCGGCCTCGGCCCGCGTGACGAGCGCCGCTTCGAGGCGCGCGAGGTCGTCGAACGAATGCGCGGCCGACAGCGAGATCCGCAGCCGCGACGTGCCGGCCGGCACCGTCGGCGGCCGGATCGCGGGCACCCAGAGGTTCTGCGCGTCGAGCGCGGCCATGGCGGCGAGCGTCGCTTCGTTGCTGCCGATCACGAGCGGCTGCACGGCCGTGTGCGAATCGACGGGCCGCCACGGCGTCGCGCGCAGGATCGCGCGCGTGCGCTCGATCAGCGCGGCGAGATGCGCGCGTCGCGCGTCGCCTTCGTCGCTCGCGATCACGCCGAGGCTCGCGGACACCGCGCACGCGACGGACGGCGGCGCGGCCGTCGTGAAGATGTAGCTGCGCGCGCGCTGCACGAGCCATTCGATCACGGTCTCGTGCGCGACGACGAACGCGCCCGCGACGCCCGCCGCCTTGCCGAGCGTGCCGACATAGACGAGGTTCGGCGAGCGCAGCCCGTGCGCGGCGAGCGCGCCGCGGCCTTGCGGGCCGAGCACGCCGAAGCCGTGCGCGTCGTCGACGACGAGCCATGCGCCGTGCGCTTGCGCGAGCGCGACGAGGCGAGCGAGCGGCGCGACGTCGCCGTCCATGCTGAACACGGTGTCGGAGACGATCAGCTTCGTCGGCGCGTCGGACGCGGCGAGGAGCGCTTCGAGCGCGTCGGCGTCGGCGTGCGGATAGATGCGCACGTCGGCGCGCGACAGCCGCGCGCCGTCGATCAGCGAAGCGTGGTTCAGCGCGTCGGAGAAGATCGTCGCGCCGCGGCCCGCGAGCGCCGTCAGCGCGGCGAGATTCGCCATGTAGCCGGTGCTGAAGTAGAGCGCGCGCGGCGCGTCGCAGAAGCCGCCGGAGAATGCCGCGAGCTCGTCTTCGAGCGCCGCGTGCGCGCGCGAATGGCCGCCGAGCAGATGCGAGCCGCCGCTGCCGGAGCCGTAGCGGCGCGCGCCTTCGGCGAACGCTTCGATCAATCGCGGATGCGCGGCGAGGCCGAGATAGTCGTTGCTCGCGAAGCCGACGATCTCGCGGCCGTCGACCGTCATGTGCGCGCCGCATGCGGTGTCCGCGATGCGGCGGCGGCGGCGCAGCCCTTGCGCGTCGATGTCGGCGAGGCCGCGTTCGAGCGTGGCGAGCAGGTTCATGCGCGTGCCTCCGTGAGCGTTGCGTCGAGCGTCGCGCGCGTGCGCGACGCGAGCCATTCGATTTCGCCGTCGTCGAGGATGTACGGCGGCATCAGGTAGACCGTCGTGCCGATCGGGCGCAGCAGCGTCTCGCGTGCAAGCGCGTGCTCGAAGAAGCGGCGCGGGAATGTGCGGGCCGCGTCGCCTTCGAGCGCGACGTCGAACGCGAAGATCGTGCCGCGCTCGCGCAGGTGGCGCACCTGCGGATGCGATGCGAGCGGCGCGAGCGCGGCGCGCATCAGCGCGGACTTGCGCGCGTTCTCGGCGAGCACGTCGTCGGTGTCGAACAGATCGAGCGTCGCGACGGCCGCGCGGCAGGCGAGCGGATTGCCCGTGTACGAATGCGAATGCAGGAAGCCGCGCGTCACGTCGTCGTCGTAGAACGCCTCGAAGATCGCGTCGCGCGACAGCACGAGCGACAGCGGCAGATAGCCGCCGCTGATGCCCTTCGACAGGCACAGGAAATCGGGCCACACGTTCGCCTGCTCGCACGCGAAGAACGTGCCGGTGCGCCCGCATCCCACCGCGATCTCGTCGGCGATCAGATGCACGTCGTGCGCGTCGCACAGCGCGCGCAGGCCGCGCACGTACGACGGATCGTGCATCGCGAAGCCGGCCGCGCACTGCACGAGCGGCTCGACGATCAGCGCGGCAATTTTCTCGCCGCGCTCGGCGAACAGGCGCTTCACGTCGTCGAGCGCGCGCGCGGCGACGTCGGCGGCGCTTTCGCCGGGTTGCGCGCCGCGCGCGTCCGGCGACGCGACGACGTGCGCCGCGCGAATCAGCGGATCGTATGCGTCCTTGAACAGCGCGACGTCGGTCACGCCGAGCGCGCCGATCGTCTCGCCGTGATAACCGTTCGCGATGCAGACGAATTCGCGTTTGTCGCCGCGGCCGCGGTTGCGCCACGCGTGGAAGCTCATCTTCAGCGCGATCTCGACGGCCGACGCGCCGTCCGACGCGAAGAACGCGTGGCCGAGCGTGTGCCGCGTGCGCGCGGCGAGCCGCTCGGCGAGCTCGATCGCGCTTTCGTGCGTGCAGCCGGCGAGCATCGCGTGCTCGAGCGTGTCGAGCTGCTGCTTGAGCGCCGCGTTGATGCGCGGGTTCGCGTGGCCGAACAGGTTCACCCACCACGAGCTGATCGCGTCGAGATAACGGTTGCCCGCGCGATCGAAGAGCCACGCGCGTTCGCCGCGCGCGACCGGGATGAGCGGCAGCCGCTCGTGGTGCTTCATCTGCGTGCAAGGATGCCAGACCGCGCGAAGGCTGCGCGCGACCCAATCGTCGGTTGCGTGTGTGCTCAAGACTGCTCCGGGACCAAAACGCGTCGAGGGCGTGCGAAGCGCCGCTTGCTCATGCGGGATCGATGGCGGAGAAAGCGCTCGATCGGATGGCGAAAAACGCGTGTGCAAAATCAAAACCGGGGCTGAGATTAGCGTGTTTTGCGCTTCGTTGCAGTACCCGTTACAAAACGCCGGAGCCTTTACGGACGCGGAGTTCGGCGCATTTCGCGGCCGCTCGCGACGGTTTGGGCCCGTTCGTTCGCATACGGCGCAGAAGACGACGGCAAAGAGCGGCTACCCGTCGGGCGGAAATCGGGCGGCGCGCGGCCGAAACAGCGCGAGCGCCGAAAAAAGGGCGCTTTCAGGCGAGATCGAATGGCTGCCCGCGTGCGTCGCCCGCGCCGACAGGCGACGCGCGCGGACGGCGTGCGGTCATCGATGTGAGGAAAACGCAAGAACGCGGAAGAGGAGCCGGCCGCAGCGGTGCGCCGGCGTGCGGCCGAGAACGGCCAAGCGCGGGACGGATCGATTGCTCGGCGATCAGCGGCTTGCGAGTGCGCGCGCGGCGTTCGGCGAATCGTCAGCCGTTTGCGCGATCGCGTCGCGCCACACGACGCGATCGTCGACCGCGTACAGCTGGCACTGCCCCGCGCTCTGCTTGCGGCAGCCATCGAGCGCGAGCGCCATCGGATCGTCGCCGCCTTCGGCCCACGACCACGCGCCTTCGCTCGACACCGCGAACGCGCGGCTCGGATGCTGCGCGAGGAAGCGGCGATACGCGGCGCGCCCGGCCTCGTCGATGAACGGCACCGCTTCGACCGCGTCGATCGCCGCATAGCCGCTCGCTTTCGGCTCGTGCGGATTCGCGACCGCGTAGCGGACCGACGTCGGCAGATTCAGCTGCGCGAGGAACGACGCGACGGGCGGCCACCAGATCGGCACGCCGTCGCGATCGACGATGATCCGGTGCGCGTCGTCCTTATAGCGGCCGAAATCGACGAAGAGCGTGCTCGCGCCGTGCGACACGTACGCGTCGCGCAGTTGCGCGACGAGCGCGGGCGACCATACGGAATCGTTGTCGCCGTACAGCCACAGCGACGGCACATGCGTGCGCGAGCCGTACGTGTCGAACGCGTCGACGAGATTCTTCTGCCAGCCTTCGCAGAGATCCTGGCGCAGCCCGCCCGAGAAGTTGATGATCCCGCGCACGCCGCGCGCGGCCTCGGCGCCGTATGCGAGCGATACGAGCCCGCCGTGCGACGTGCCCGCGACGACGACGTGCTTCGCATCGACGTAAGGCAGCCTCGACATGTAGCCGATCGTCGCGGCGACGTCGCGCGCCTGCGCGACGCCGTTTCGCTCGACGTCGCAGCCTTCCTGGGCATACGCGCCGCCCGAGCCCGCGAAGCCTTCGCGGTTCGGCGCGACCACCGCATAGCCGCGCCGCACGAACTCGCGCGCGAACGACAGCGGCCGGCTGCGCGGCTGCGCGCGCAGGTCGCCGGGGTTCTTGCCGTGATTGAAGACGACGAGCGGGAAGGGGCCGGGGCCGTCCGGCTTGAACACCGTCGCCTCGAGCGTGATCGCGCCGGCCGCGTCGACCGGAATGCGGATGATCGTTTCGTTGAGATTCGCGGCGACGGGCGGCAGGCCCGAATTGCCGTAGTCGAAGCGCTCGGCGTTCGCGAGCGCGCCGGGGCGGGCGTTCGCGGCGGCAGGCGCGGACGGAATGTCGGGCGGCAGCGGGCCGGCCTGAGCGGCCGACAGCACGCATGCCGCGATCCATCCCGTCATCACCTTGCCGAATGCCATGCCAGAGCCCACCGACGCGAATTGCACCAAACGTCGGCCATCCTAGCCTGACAAATTCCGGTTGTGCAATGCCGGAATTACCCGGCATGGCGAGCTGCATCGCCAACCCGCGGTATCGGCTTGGGCCGCGTGGACTCAGCGCTCGCTTACATCGCCGTCGACGTAGCGCCACGCGCCTTGCGCGTCGCGCGTGAAACGGCTCGTTTCGTGCATCCGGTGCGCGCGGCCGCCGACTTTGTAGCGTGCGACGAATTCCACTTCGGCGTGCGTATCGTCGAGCTGCGCATGGCGCTTGATCGCAAGGCCGAGCCAGCGCGGCGCGTCCGCGCGGGCGGCGTCGGCGCCGAGATCGGGCGGGCAGGTGCGCGGGTCCCAGGTCGCGCGCAGATAATCGGTCGCGCCGAGCACGTACGCGCTATAGCGCGAACGCATCAGCTCGAGCGCCGTCGCGGCGCGCGCGTGCCCGTCGATCAGGCGCGCGCAGCAATCCGCGTAGCGCGGCGCGCGCGCGTTCGCCAACGCGCCGGGCGCGGCGCCGCCGCACGGACAGTCGAGCGGGCGCTCGGAGGCGGGCTTCGTGGCTTGCATCGTGATTCGAAAAAAAGGGGGCGGCTCGCCGGCTCACCAGCCGAGCTCGACGCCGTCGTATTGGAAGAAGCGGCCGTTCGCCTGCTCGCGGTCGCCCGCCGCCTGCGCGATCACGCGCCGCATGCCGGCGACGCTTGCCTGCGGCTCGAGCGCGGCCTGCGCGCCGCCCATGTCGGTGCGCACCCAGCCCGGGTGCAGCGCGATGCAGGCCGCATGCCGCGCCTGCAGCGACGCGATCCGCAGCGCGTCGTTCACCGCCGCCTTGCTCGCGCGATAGAGCCAGCCCGTCGTGCCGGTCGCCTCGCTGATGCTGCCCATCTTGCTCGACAGCACCGCGAGAACGCCGCGGCTCTCCTCGACGAGCGGCAGCAGGATCGGCATGAGCAGCATCGGGCCGAGCACGTTCGTGTGCATCACGTCGTCGAAGTCCTCCGCGCTGACGGGCTCGACGCCCGCCGTGCGCGGACCGTACACGCCCGACACGACGACGGCCGCGTCGAGCGCGACGTCGCCCAGTTGCCGGTCGAACGCCGCGACGTCGCCCGGCCGCGCGACGTCGAGCGCGATCGCGCGCGCGCCCGCCGACGCAAGCGACGCGAGCGATGCCTCGTCGCGTGCGGTGGCGATCACGCGCCAGCCGTCGTGCAGATATTGGCGCGCGAACTCGCGGCCGATGCCGCGCGATGCGCCGACGATCAATACGGTCTTCATCGGAGGACTCCTGTTCGAGTGCGCGTCGAATCGATCAGATCAGCTCGATGCCCATCGCGGTCGCCTCGCCGCCGCCGATGCACAGGCTCGCGACGCCGCGCTTGGCCGCGCGCGCGCGCAGCGCGCCGATCAGCGTGACGAGGATGCGGGCGCCCGACGCGCCGATCGGATGGCCGAGCGCGCACGCGCCGCCGTTCACGTTGACTTTGTCGTGCGGCAGGTCGTGCTCCTTCATCGCCGCCATCGCGACGACCGCGAACGCCTCGTTGATCTCGTACAGATCGACTTCGGCCGCGCGCCAGCCGTTCTTGTCGAAGAGGCGCCGGATCGCGCCGACGGGCGCCGTCGTGAACTTCGACGGCTGTTGCGCGAACGTCGAATGGCCGACGACGCGCGCGAGCGGCGTGACGCCGAGCCTGCTCGCCGTCGACGCGCGCATCATCACGAGCGCGGCCGCGCCGTCGGAGATCGACGACGAATTCGCGGCGGTCACGGTGCCCGTCTTGCTGAACGCGGGTTTGAGCGTCGGGATCTTCTCGGGGCTCGCCTTGAACGGCTGCTCGTCGCGCGCGATCACCGTCTCGCCCTTCTTGCCGGCCACCGTCACGGGCGCGATTTCCCACGCGAACGAGCCGTCTTCGTTCGCCCGCTTGGCGCGCGCGAGCGATTCGATCGCGAACGCATCCTGCGCCTCGCGCGAAAACGCGTATTCGCCCGCGCATTCCTCGGCGAACGTGCCCATCAGGCGGCCCTTGTCGTATGCGTCCTCGAGGCCGTCGAGGAACATGTGGTCGAGCACCTGGCCGTGGCCCATGCGCATCCCCGCGCGCGCCTTCGGCAGCAGGTACGGCGCGTTCGTCATGCTTTCCATGCCGCCCGCGACGATCACGTCGGCCGAGCCCGCGACGAGCATGTCGTGCGCGAACATCGCCGCGCGCATGCCCGAGCCGCACATCTTGTTGATCGTCGTGCAGCCGACCGAAAGCGGCAGCTTCGCGCCGAGCGCCGCCTGCCGCGCCGGGGCCTGTCCCTGCCCCGCCGGCAGCACGCAGCCCATCACCGCTTCGTCGATCTGCTCGGGTTTCAGGCCCGCGCGCTCGAGCGCCGCGGCGATCGCGACCGCGCCGAGCTGCGGCGCGGCGAGCGACGCGAAATCGCCCTGGAAGCCCGCGATCGGCGTGCGCGCCGCCGATGCGATGACGATCGGGTCCTGATCAACAGCCGTCATGTTTCGTCTCCTTGATGGTTTGGGCAATGAGATCGACCGCGCCGGCGAGCTGCGCCGCGTCGGCCGCCACGACGTCATTGTCCGCCGAATGCGCGCCTCCTGCCGAGAGCGCGCCGACCGCGCGGCGGTACGTCGCATCGAGCTGTTCGGAGTGCGACACGGCCATTCCGAGATCGCGCATCCGGCCGTCGTGCACGCCGTAGACGAGCGCGTGCACGGTGAGCGGCTGGCCGCGCGCCCACGCGTCGTTGACGATCGTCGTGCGGCACACGTTGACGACCTGCTCGATCGCGTTGAGCTCGATCAGGCGCCGGTAGCGCGCTTCGCCGAGCGGCCATTCGTCGAGCAGCGCCGCGTGCTTCTCGCGCACGTCCTGCACGTGGTGCAGCCAGTTGTCCGCGAGCCCGACGCGGCGGTTGTGCAGCGCCGCGTTCACGCCCGAGCAGCCGTAGTGGCCGACGACCATGATGTGCTTGACCTTCAGCAGGTCGACCGCGAACTGGATCACCGACAGACAGTTCAGATCGGTGTGCACGACGACGTTCGCGATGTTGCGGTGGACGAACACTTCGCCGGGCGGCAGGCCGATGATCTGGTTCGCGGGCACGCGCGAATCGGAGCAGCCGATCCACAGATACTCGGGCGCCTGCTGGTCGGCGAGGCGCGAGAAGTATTGCGGGTCGCCGGCGAGCTTGCGCTTGACCCAGGCGTCGTTGTTGTCGAACAGATGGGAGAGCGGATGGTCGTTCGTGTTCATCTCAAGTGAGTTCCGTGGGATGAAAAAAAAGGGCTCACGCGGCGGCGCGCTTGCCGTCGTCGGCCGCGTCGCTCGGCGCGAAGCGCTCCGGATAGCGGATGCAAAAGCGCAGCGCCGGCTCGTACGCGTAGAAGTCGGGCAGCTCGCCGCGCAGCAGGCGGTCCTTGCTGTCCTGCCAGAGCTGCGGATCGAAGAAATCCGCGTGATGCCTGATGAAATGCTCGCGCACGCGCGGATCGCCGAGCAGGAACGGCGCGTAGGTTTCGGGGAAGATGTCGTGCGGGCCGACCGTGTACCACGGCTCGCCCGACATCTCGTCTTCCTCGTTGCGCGGCGGCGGCACGCGGCGCACGTTGCAGTCGGTCAGATATTCGATCTCGTCGTAGTCGTAGAACACGACGCGCCCGTGGCGCGTCACGCCGAAGTTCTTGTACAGCATGTCGCCGGGGAAGATGTTCGCCTGGATCAGCTCCTTCACCGCGTTGCCGTATTCGCGCACGCCGTGCTCGATCTCCGCGTCGCTGCCGTTCTGCAGGTACAGATTGAGCGGCACCATCCGGCGCTCGATGTACAGGTGCTTGATGACGAGGTTGCCGCCCTCGTATTCGATGAGCGACGGCACTTCCTTTTCGAGCTCGCGCACGAGCGCGTCGTCGAGCCGCGCGAGCGGCAGCGCGACGCTCGAGTATTCGAGCGTGTCGGCCATCCGGCCGAGACGGTCGTGACGCTTGACGAGCAGGTATTTGTCCATGATCTGCTCGCGCGTCGTTTCCTTCGGCGGCGGGAAGTGGTCCTTGATCATCTTGAACACGTACGGGAACGACGGCAGCGTGAACACGAGCATCACGAGCCCCTTGATGCCGGGCGCGACGATGAAGCGGTCGCTCGAATGCGACAGGTGATGCAGCAGATCGCGATAGAACAGGTTCTTGCCCTGCTTCTGCAGGCCCACCGACGTGTAGATCTCCGCCTTCGGCTTGCCCGGCATGATCGAGCGCAGGAACTGCACGTACGCGGACGGCACGTTCATGTCGACGAGGAAGTACGAGTGCGAGAAGCTGAAGATGATCTTCAGCTGGTCGCGCCGCAGCAGCACCGTGTCGAGCGCGAGGACGCCCGCGCGCGCGTGGCGGATCGGCACCGCGAACGGCAGCACGCGATCGCCGTTGATGATGCGGCCGACCACGTACGCGGTCTTGTTCCGGTAGAACAGCGACGAGAGCACGTGGATCTGGAAATTCACCGCTTCGTCGAATGCGCCGAACTCGTCGTGAATCGCCTGCATGATGCACGCGATGTCACGCTCGAGATCCTCGAACGGCGGGTTCAGCTGGAAGTTCGTGACGATCCGCTCGAGCGTCGCCGCGAGCCCTTCGCTGCCCGGATAGTACGCGCGGTACGTCGGCTTCGCGGCGGGCTCGTCGTTCTCGATGTATTCGGTCGAGATCGCCGGGCGCACGAAGATGAAATCGTTGTTGAAGTACGCGCGGTGCAGGATCTTGCAGCACACCGAATTGAAGAACGTCTCCGCGCACTCGGGTTGACGGTGCGACGTCAGGAGACCGATGTAATGCAGCTTGATCTGCGGCCAGACTTCGCTGCCGATGTTCTCCGCGTCGTACTCGTCCTCGAGCAGCTCGACGCATTCGCGCACGCGATCGTCGTACGACGTGATGCGCTCGCGCGCGAGCCGCTGCAGCGCGTGCCAGTCCTCGCGCTCGAACAGGTCCTTCGCCTCGACGGCCGCTTCGCGGAAGATCCGGTAGTGGCGGTCGAAGTTCTCGAGGATCGTCTGCGCGACGTCGAAGCCGATCTGCGAGGACAGCAGTTTGGGAAAATGATTCATCGTGCGCGGGCTCACGGGCGGGAAGCTCACGCCATTTTAGCGCCCGGCGGGCGCGCTTTAGGCAACGCGGGGCGATTCGGCGCAGGCGGCCCGCGCGAACGGTTCAGCGACGTTCGCCGACGTTTCGCGGATCTTCCCGCAACGCTAGGGGTTCGCGCGGGATCGTGGCGCGATCTTTTTTTCAGGGGCGCGAAGGCTCGCGGCGCGCGGTTTCGCGTTGAGCGATAGAATCGGTTCCGGTTCGCGCCGCACCGCGGGCCCGACGACAACGCAACGAGACACCCCCGATGAACGCACTGGAACACCAACTCGATTATCCGTTCGCCGACACGCTGCCCGAGCCGGGCGGCTTCGTCGAGGTCGCGCCGGGCGTGCGCTGGCTGCGCATGCCGCTGCCGTTCGCGCTCGATCACATCAATCTCTGGCTGTTGCGCGACGAGATCGACGGGCAGGCGGGCTGGACGATCGTCGACTGCGGGATCGCGTCGGCGGACATCAAGGCGCACTGGGAGCGGATCTTCGACGCGCATCTGGACGGCCTGCCCGTGCTGCGCGTGATCGTCACGCACTGTCATCCGGATCATCTCGGACTCGCGAACTGGCTGTGCGAGGGCGGCGAGCGCGCGCGCTGGAACGTGCGGCTGTGGATGACGCTCGGCGAATACCTGTTCGGCTGCCTGATGGCGGCGGGCAACGGTTCGAACGCGGGCGGACCGGGCGCCGCCGACCATTTCGCGCGGCACGGCCTGACCGATCCGGCCTCGCTCGACAAGCTGCGCAGCCGCCGCAGCTACTTCTCGGATCTCGTGCCCGCGGTGCCGCCGCGCTACCGGCGGCTGCGCGAGAGCGACGCGGTCGCGATCGGCGGGCGCGAATGGCGCGTCGTCACGGGCTACGGCCATTCTCCAGAGCATTGCGCGCTCCACTGCGCGGCGGACGGCGTGCTGATCTCCGGCGACATGGTGTTGCCGCGGATCTCGACGAACGTGTCGGTATTCGATCTCGAGCCGGAGGCAAACCCGCTCGCGCTTTATCTGGGCTCGCTCGGCCGCTACGAAGCGATGGCGGCCGACACGCTCGTGCTGCCGTCGCACGGCAAGCCGTTTCGCGGGCTGCGCACGCGCATCGCGCAACTGCGCGCGCATCACGACGCTCGGCTCGCCGAGGTGCGCGCCGCGTGCCGCGAGCGGCCGATGAGCGCGGCCGACATCGTGCCGATCATGTTCAAGCGGGGCGGGCTCGACATTCATCAGATGACTTTCGCGCTCGGCGAAGCGATCGCTCACCTGAATCTGCTGTGGCTCGCGGGCGAGCTCGCGCGCGAGACGGGCGCGGACGGCGTGATCCGGTTCCGGCACGCGAGCTGAGGCGCGCGGGCTCGATTCCGCATTCGACATCCGATTCCCGCCGTCGCGCCGGCCGCGCCCGCCGGCGATCCGGCGCCACGCCGAGGGCTCGAAGCGCCATCCCTCGCCCGTCCAACGCATCGAATGCGTGGGCGCGAGCGCGTCGATGAACGCCGCGTCGTGCGACACCGCGACGATCGCCCCCGGAAAATCCGCGAGCGCCGCCTCGAACGCGCGCACCGATTCGAGGTCGAGGTGGTTCGTCGGCTCGTCGACGACGAGCAGCTCCGCGCCCGACAGCAGCGCGCCGATCATCGCGACGCGCGCGTGCTGGCCGCCGCTCAGCGCATGCGCGGGCGTGCCGGCGTCGATCGGCAGGCCGGCGTCGTCGAGCGCCGCGCGCCAGCGCTCGGCGAGGTCCCAGCGCCCGTCGAGCGTGCCGAAGTCGTCTTCTCGCGCGTCGCCGCGCGCGATGCGCTCAAGCGCCGCGAGCGGCGCGTCGAGATGCGCGACGGCGGCGGCCGTGCAACGTGGGTCGTGTGTCGCGCCGGCGTCGTGCTGCGCGACGAACGCGATCGACGCATGCCGGTCGATCGCACCCGCCGTCGGCGCGAGCCCGCCCGCGATCAGGTGCGCGAGCACGCTCTTGCCGACGCCGTTGCGGCCGACGATCGCGGTCGGCGTGCGATCGAACGTGAGGTCGAGCGAATCGAACAGCGTGACGCCGTCGTCGAAGCGGAAGGAAACGCGATGGAGCGCGACGAGCGCGGTAGCGGGTGCGGTCCGGGCCATGAGCACCTCCGAAAATGGGTGGCGACTTTCGCGCGGCGCGCACGGGATGCACGAAGTGCAACGCGCGGCGGCGAAACCATTCGGGGAAGGCTCAGTTGTTCACTTGGCGGCTCGGAATTCGTCGGAGGAAAGATGCGCGGAGTTTAGCAAGCTCCGCGCGAAGCGGACAAGGGCGGCCCGGCGCGCGTCGTTGCGCGCGGGCCGCGGCGGCGGCGTCGCAGCGCTACTGCACCGACACCGCGTCGAAGTGCTGCCGCCCGAACGGGCTCACGCGATAGCCGGCGACGTTCGGACGCGTGATCGCCGCGGCGGTCGGATAGCCGAGCGGAATCCACAGCGCCTCGTCGTGGATGATCTTCTGCGCGGCTTCGTAGAGCTTCGCGCGCTTCGCCTGATCGGCCGTTTCCTTGCCGTCGGCGATCAGCCTGTCGAGCTTCGGATCGCAGTAGCGCGCGAAGTTGAGCCCCGACTTCACCGAGTTGCAGCTGAATTGCGGCGTGAGGATGTTGTCCGGATCGCCGTTGTCGCCGGCAAAGCCCATGAACAGCAGGTCGTGCTGGCCGAGCTTCGCCTGCTTGATCAGCTCGCCCCATTCGATCACCTTCACGTCGGCCTTCACGCCGATCTTCGCGAGGTCGGCCTGCAGCAGCTCGGCGCCCGCCTTCGGGTTCGGGTTCAGCACGCTGCCCGTCGGGCGCACCCAGATCGTCGTCGAGAAGCCGTTCGGAAAGCCCGCGGCCGCGAGCAGTTGCTTCGCCTTCGCCGGATCGTGCGGATACGGCGCGATCGATTTCGCGTAGCTCCACGTGTTCGGCGGGTACGGGTTCGTCGCGGGCGTCGCGGTGTTGTCGAACACGACCTTCAGGTACGTCGTGCGATCGAACGCGAGATTGAGCGCCTCGCGAACCTTGTCGTTGTCGAGCGGCTTCTTCTGCGTGTTGAGCGCGACGAACGCGGTCATGAACGCGGGCGTCTCGACGACCTTCAGCGCGCGGTCGGCCTTCGCCGCCGCGACGTCCTGCGGCTTCGGCGACAGCGCGATCTGGCATTCGCCCGCCTTCACCTTCTGCGCGCGCACCGAAGGATCGGGCGTGATCGCGTAGATGAGGCGCTCGACCTTCGGCTTCGGCCCCCAGTACGTCGGGTTCGCCTCGTAGCGGATCACCGCGTCCTTCGTGTAGCTCTTCAGCACGAACGGGCCGGTGCCGACCGGCTTCGCGTTCAGGTCGGTCTGCTTGCCCGCCTTCAGCAATTGATCCGCGTATTCGGCCGAATAGATCGACGCGAAGCCCATCGTCAGGATCGGCACGAACGTCGCGTTCGGCTCGTTCAGCTCGAACTTCACGGTCGAGTCGTCGACTTTCGTCACCGCCTTCACGAGCTTCACGAGCCCCATCGATTGCGCATGCGGAAAGCCGCTCGCGCCCGCGACCTTGTGCCACGGATTCGCGTCGTCGAGCATCCGGCTGAACGTGAAGACGACGTCGTCGGCATCGAGCGCGCGCGTCGGCTTGAAGTAGTCGGTGGTCTGGAACGCGACGTTCGGGCGCAAATGGAACGTGTACGCGAGGCCGTCGGCGCTGACGTCCCATTTGTCCGCGAGCGCGGGCACGACCTTCTTCGATGCTTCGTCGTACGACACGAGCGTGTTGAACACGACGTCGGCGGACGCGTTCGTCGTGACGAGCGAGTTGTACTGGACGACGTCGAAGCCGTCCGGGCTCGACTCGGTGCAGACCGTCAACGGTTTCGCGGCGGCGACGGCGGGGGCGGCGGCGACGAGCGCGGCGGCGGCGATGAGCGTGAAGCGCATGAGATCTCCCACGTGGCGTAATTCTGATGACGGCGGGCGGCAACGCCGCAGCGGCCGCACGCCAGCGGGATAGCATACCGTCAATATGCGCCCGATGTTAATCGGCGCCGGAACGCACCATGCCGCGGCGCCGGAACCGACGCCGCGGCGGCGCGCCGCCGCGGAGCAGCGGCGTTACGTCAGCTCGATCGCCAGCGCGGTGGCTTCGCCGCCGCCGATGCACAGGCTCGCCGCGCCGCGCCGCGCGCCGCGCTCGCGCAGCACGCCGAGCAGCGTGACGACGATGCGCGCGCCCGACGCGCCGATCGGATGGCCGATCGCGCACGCGCCGCCGTGCGCGTTCACGCGTGCGCGCGGCAGGCCGAATTCGCGCATCACCGCCATCGGCACGACCGCGAACGCCTCGTTGATCTCGTAATAGTCGACGTCCGACGGCTGCCAGCCGGTGCGCGCGAACAGCTTGCGCAGCGCGCCGATCGGTGCCGTCGTGAACCATTCGGGCTCCTGCGCATGCGCGGAGTGCGCGCGGATCGTCGCGAGCGGTTGCACGCCGAGCGTCTCGGCGACCGACGCGCGCGCGAGCACGAGCGCCGCCGCGCCGTCCGACAGCGGGCTCGAATTCGCGGGCGTGATCGTGCCGTCGGCGCGAAACGCGGGCTTGAGCGTCGGGATTTTCGCGGCGTCGACGGTTTGCGGCTGCTCGTCGATCGAAATGGTTTGCGCGCCTTGACGCGTGCGGATGTCGACGGGCGCGATCTCCCAGTCGAGCGCGCCGCTTCGCTGCGCATGCTGCGCCCATTGCAGCGATTCGGTCGCGTACGCGTCTTGCGCCGCGCGCGTGAAATCGTAGCCCGCCGCGCAGCGCTCGCCGAATTCGCCCATCGGCGTGCCGCGATCGTACGCGTCCTCGAGGCCGTCGAGCGCGACGTGGTCGTAGAAGCTCGCGTGGCCCGAGCGGTAGCCGCCGCGCGCGCCGAGCGCGAGATACGGCCCGTTCGACATGCTCTCCATGCCGCCCGCGACGACGACGTCGGCGCTGCCGTTCGCGAGCGCGTCGAATGCGTAGCGGATCGCCTGCATGCCGGAGCCGCACACCTTGTTGACGGTCGCGCACGCGACCGAGCGCGGCAGCCCCGCGCCGAGCACGGCCTGCCGCGCGGGCGCCTGCCCGAGCCCCGCGTTCAGCACGCAGCCGACGTACGCTTCGTCGACGCGCGCCGGATCGATGCGCGCACGCTCGACGGCCGCGCGGATCGCGACGCTGCCGAGCTCGGTTGCACGCTTCGACGAGAGGTTGCCCAGATAGCGGCCGACAGGCGTGCGCGCCGCGGAAAGAATCACGATCGGATCGGCTGACATGATGCGCTCCATGCGTGGGGAAAAGACGGCCTGGTATTTGAATGCATATGCATATATTATGGTCGGGCGCGTTGCCGATGCAAGGTGCGGCGCTCATGGGAGGAGTACGGCTGGGGAACGGCGAATGAGGCCGCGGGTACGACGGGTACGACGTGTGCGCGTGTCGCGCGGCGGCGGGTCGCGTCGCGCGGAGGAAAGCGCCGCGCGCGAAACGCGCTCGGAAGGACGGCGAACCGCGAGGCTCAGTCCGACAGCGCCTCGGCGAGCGCGAAAATCTCGGCGTCGAGCGCCTGCATGTTGCGCTTGCCGACGCGCCGATACACGTCGTTTTGCGCGGCTTCCCAATCGGCGCGCGACGCCTTGTACAGCGCGGCGCCCTTCGGCGTGAGGCTCCAGAGCCGTACGCGCTGGTCGTCGCCGGATTCGGCGCGCACGAGCCGATTCGACTGCAGCGTCGCGAGCGTGCGGCTCAGCGTGGTCTGATCCAGCAGCAGGCGCGTCGCCAGCTCGCCCGTCGGCAGCGTGCCGCAGCCGTGCAGGGCCGCGAGGATCGTAAACTGCGTGACGCGGATGCCGTGCTTCGCGAGGTGCGCGTCGTAGAGCGACGTGATGGCGCGCGTGGCCTGGCGCAGCGTGCCGCAGTGGCACAGGAGTCTCATTGGAGCGTCGCTCATCGTGGGTCCTTCGGAATCGTTCGTCGACAGTGAACATTCTATGACTTACAAAATGCATATGCATGATTTTGCGTCGATCGGCGGTGGCGCATCGGTGCCGTGGATCGCCGTTTTGATGGATGAACCGATGTGCATGCATCGGTTGAGCGGAAAGTTGTGCTCGCCGATCGGGGCGAGGCGGCTTCGTTCGGGGTGTGGCGGCACCGCGTGCGCTCGCGTGCGCGGCGGCGGCCGTGCGTAACCGTGGTCTTGTCAGCGAGAATCGAAATGAAACTGGATGATGCTGTCGTACTGGTGACGGGGGCGAATCGCGGCCTGGGGCGCGCGTTCGTCGAGGGGCTGAAGGCGGCCGGCGCGAAGAAGATCTACGCGGCCGCGCGCGATCCGGCGCGCGTGACGACGCCCGGCGTGCAGCCGGTGCGGCTCGACGTCACGCGTGCGGACGACGTCGCCGCCGCCGCGCGCGACCTGCGCGACGTCAATCTGCTCGTCAACAACGCGGGCATCTACCGGACGGGCTCGCTCGTCGCGGATGCGGACGGCGGCGCGCTGCAGGCGCAACTCGATACGAATTTCTTCGGGCTGCTCGCGATGGCGCGCGCGTTCGCGCCGGTGCTGCGCGAGAACGGCGGCGGCGCGATCGTCAACGTGCTGTCGGTGCTGTCGTGGCTCGGCGTGCCGAACGCCGGCGCGTACGGCATTTCGAAGGCCGCCGCGTGGGCCGCGACGAACGCGCTCCGCAACGAGCTGCGCGAGCAGGGCACGCGGGTTCTCGCGCTGCATTCCGCGTACATCGACACCGACATGGTCGCGCAGGCGCAGGGCGTGCCGAAGAACCGTCCGGAGGACGTCGTCCGGCAGACGCTCGACGCGCTCGCCGCCGGCCGCGACGAGGTGCTCGTCGACGATTTGACGCGCGGCGTCAAGGCGGGATTGTCGGCCGATCCGGCGGTCTACACGCAGCCGCCGACGGGCGCATGAAGGCTCGTTGAAGCGCCGCTGAAGCGCCCGTGCGACGGCTGCGCGAGAGATGCGTGACGGATGAGTGAAAGGCACGGCGCAAGATGTGTCGCCGTTGGCGTTGCTGCCTTCGCCTTCGCCGTCGCCTTCGCCTTCACGTTCGTCGTTGCCGTCGACGTCGACGTTGGTGCTGCCGTCGCCACCGTCGCCATTGCCGCCGCCGTCAGCGGCGGTGCGCCTCAGCCCGCCTTCGCCCGCGGTTTGCGCGGCGCTTTCTCGAAGAGGCGGTCGTACAGCCAGCGCGGCATCACGTGCAGCAGCTTCGCGACGACGCCCATCTGCCACGGAATCACGCGAAACGCCGTCTTCTGCGAAATGGCGAGCGCCGCGCGCTTCGCGAAGCGGTCCGCGTCCATCAGGAACGGCATCGGATACGGATTGTGCTCGGTCATCGGCGTGCGGATGTAGCCGGGCGCGATCGTCACGACCGCGACCTGCGCGGGCCGCAGCTCGACCCGCAGCGCCTCGAGATATCTGATCGCCGCTGCTTTCGACGCGCTGTACGCGCCCGAGCCCGGCAGCCCGCGCACGCCGGCGACGCTCGCGACGCCGACGAGCGTGCCGCGTCGAGCGGCCGTCATCGGTGCGATGAACGGCTCGAACGTTGCGATCATTCCGTAATAGTTGACGTCCATGATCTCGCGGAACGCGGCGAGATCGCCTTCGCCCGTGATCGCGCCCTTGCTGATGCCGGCGTTCGCGATCACGATGTCGGGACACCCGTGCGCGGCGACGAAGCGCGATGCGGCGAGCGCCAGCGCGTCGGCGTCGCGCACGTCGGCCGGGTAGATCGAGATCGCGGCTTTGGGAAAGCGCTGCGCGAACTCGGCGAGCGCGTCGGCGCGCCGGGCGACGAGGCCGAGCGTCGCGCCTTGCCGCGCGTATTCGGCGGCGAGCGCGAGGCCGAGTCCGCTGGACGCGCCGGTGATGAAGACCTTGAGTGGGAGAGGGGCGTTCATGCCGGCGCGGGGCGGGGGGTTACAGCTTCTTGTCCTGCACTTGCTTGACGAGGTAGTCGAGCACCTGCGCCGTGCCTTCCAGGCTGTTCGTGTACGCCGGGCCCGTCTTGTACTTGCCCTGCACGACGATCGTCGGCACGCCGTCGATGTTGTAGCTCTTCAGCAGCTCGGCCGATTGCTTCACCTGGCCCTGCACGCTGAACGAGTTGTACGCGTCGAGGAACTTCTTCTTGTCGACGCCTTGCGTCGCGAGGAAGTCGGCCTGCGCCTGCGGCGTCAGCAGATAGTTCTTCTCCTTGTGGATCGCGTTGAACACGGCGGGCGTGACTTTCTCGGAGATGCCGAGCGCCGCCAGCGCGTAGAACAGCTTCGAGTGCGGAATGAAATCGTCACGGAACGCCACCGGCACGCGCTTGAACGCGATCTTGTCGCCTTGCTTCTTCACCCATGCCTCGACCGTCGGCTCGAACTCGTAGCAGTGCGGGCAGCCGTACCAGAAGAACTCGATCACCTCGACCTTGCCGGCCGGCGCGGACACCGGCTGCGGCGACTTCATCACTTCGAAGTCCTTGCCGGCGACGGGCGCGGCCGGCGACGCCTGCGCGAAACCCGCGACGAGGCTCAGGGACAGGAACAGCGTGCTAAGCAGTTTTTTCATGTTCGAACGTTCAATCGGTTGCGTGGGTAACGATGTCGGACGGCAGCGCGGCTTACTGCTTCGTAAAGCGGATCACGGCGGTATCGACTCCCGCATCGGACAGCCGCTGGCGCGCGGAGTTCATGTCGTCGAATTTCGAGAACGGCCCGATCCGCACACGGAAGTAGGTGACGCCGCTCACGTCGCGCTTGGACACCTTCGATTCGAACCCCTGGAAGCCGAGGCGCGCGCGCTGCTGCTCGGCGTCCGCTTCGGTCTTGTACGCGCCCACCTGCAGGAAGTAGCCGGTGTTCGCGTCGGCGCCCGACGTCGGCTTCGCGGCGGCCGTCGTCGCCGACGACGCGCCCTTCGGCGCCTGCGCGGCCTTAGGCGGCGTCGCGGCGCTCGCCTGCGCGTTGTTGTTCGCGACGTGCGGCGCCGAGCTGCCGTTCGCGGCCGTCTGCGGCTTCTTCGCGGGCGGCGGCGTGATGTCGGCGGGCTTCGGCGCGACCGCGACGCCGTTGTCGGCGGCGTTGTTCGATTCGCTCGACGAGCCGTTGCCGTTGTTGTTCGACGACGGCACTTCGACGATCTGCGGCTCCGGCAGCAGCGGCGGCTGGCTCGGATTCGCGGCCTGGCCGGGCGCCGTGTTGGGCGGCGCGGGCTGCGCGGCCTGCGGCGTGACCGGCTGGCCCGGCGTCTTGCCCTGCAGCGCGCGGTTCGGATCGAACTGCTGCGGCTGGCTCGCGTTGCTGTCGGCGGGCGGCGCGACCTTCGACACGAACGGCGACGGCGCGCGGGTGATATAGAGCGCCACCACTACCGCGATGGCCAGGCCGACGATGAGGCCCAGCACGATTCCAAGAAACGTTCCTCCGGCTTGTTTCGATTGCTTCGACGTGCGGCGTGGTTTTGCCATTGCTTGAGTCACCTGCGAAAAATTTCGTGAAACAGCCGCGGCGCGCTGCGCCGCGGCGCTTGGCCGATGGTCCCGGCGTTACATCTTGCTGGGCGCGGACACGCCCAGCATCGCGAGACCGTTTTCGAGCACCTGGCGCGTCGCCGCGAGGAGCGCGACGCGCGCGGTGCGCGGCGCTTCTTCGTCGACGAGAACGCGCTCCGCATTGTAGAACGAGTGAAACTCGCTCGCGAGGTCGCGCAGGTAGAACGCGACCGCGTGCGGCGCGAGCTCGTGCGCCGCGTGCGCGAGCACGTCCGGATACTCGGCGAGCTTCTGCATCAGCGCCGTCGCCTGCTTGCTGCCGAGCGGCGACAGGTCGGCGCCCGGCAGCAGCGCGTCGGTGGCGCCATAGCGTGATTTCCACTCGTTGAGCACCGAGCAGATCCGCGCGTGCGCGTACTGCACGTAATAGACCGGGTTTTCGTCGTTCTGTTTCAGCGCGAGATCGATGTCGAACACGAATTCCGTGTCCGCCTTGCGGGAAATCAGGAAGAAGCGCACCGCGTCGCGGCCGCGCGTGATCGTCGCCTCGTCGAGCAGGTCGGGCGAGACTTCCGAGCCCGGCGTCGCGCCGCCCGACCATTCGATCAGGTCGCGCACCGTCACATAGCTGCCCGCGCGCTTCGAGATCTTCACTTCCTGGCCGTCGCGCATCACCGTGACCATCTTGTGCAGCACGTAGTCGGGATAGCCCTTCGGAATCCCGACGTGCAGGCCCTGCAGGCCCGCGCGCACGCGCGCGATCGTGCCGTGGTGGTCCGAGCCCTGGATGTTGATGACCTTCGTGAAGCCGCGCTCCCACTTCGTCACGTGGTACGCGACGTCCGGCACGAAGTACGTGTAGGTGCCGTCCGACTTGCGCATCACGCGATCCTTGTCGTCGCCCTCGTCGGTCGTGCGCAGCCACAGCGCGCCTTCCTGCTCGTAGGTCATGCCGGCCCGGATCAGCGCATCGACCGTCTTCTCGACGCGGCCTTCCGTGTAGAGCGACGACTCCAGATAGTACTGGTCGAACTTCACGCCGAACGCCTTCAGGTCCATGTCCTGTTCGCGGCGCAGGTACGTGACCGCGAACTTGCGGATCGCCTCGAGATCCTCGACGTCGCGCTTGCCCGTCACCGGCTCGCCGTCGCTCGCCGCGACGGTCTCGCCGTTCAGGTAGTCGCGCGCGATGTCGGCGATGTACTCGCCGTTGTACGCGGCCTCCGGCCAGAGCGCGTCGCCCGGCTTGAGGCCGCGGGCGCGCGCCTGCGTCGAGATCGCGAGATTGCCGATCTGCACGCCCGCGTCGTTGTAGTAGAACTCGCGATGCACCGCGTAGCCCTGGCTCGCGAGCACGTTCGCGAGCGCGTCGCCGAGCGCCGCCTGGCGGCCGTGGCCGACGTGCAGCGGGCCCGTCGGGTTCGCGGACACGAATTCGACCAGCACGCGCTTGCCGTGGTTGCGCTCGGACGCGCCGAACGCGCGGCCTTCGGCGAACACCGCGCCGATCACCGCCTGCTTCGACGCGGGCGAGAGGCGCAGGTTGATGAAGCCGGGGCCGGCGATTTCGGCCGCGTCGACGAGGCCCGCCGCTTCGGGCTGCGCGGTGAGCGCGGCGACGATCTTCTCGGCGAGCTGGCGCGGATTCGCGGAAAGCGGCTTCGCGAGCTGCAGCGCGACGTTGCACGCGATGTCGCCGTGCGCGGCGACCTTCGGGCGCTCGAGCGCGATCGCGGGGAGGATGAACGTGGCGTCGGCGTCGCCTTTGGACGCCTGGACGACCTGCTTCACGCTGTTTTCGAGCAGGGTTTCGAGAGTATGTTTTTGAGCAGGCAGCATGCTGGTCGAAGATATCGTTGGCGGCGTCCCGCCTGGCCGGGCCGCCGTCGCGCCACACGGCGCGCGTTTCAGGGATCGCTGAATTTTAACAGGTGCTAATATGTCCCTCAGGTGCTGAGCGCCCCCGACGTTTGTTCAGCGCGCCGGCCGGGCGTCCGTCGCGGACGTACGGCGAGCACGACAAGATGAAAAGGGAGTTGTCATGATTACGTTCAAAAGCAAGGCGGCACAGGATCTGGATGTGCTGAAGGATTTCGCGGTCTATGTGCTCGGCGTCGTCGGCAAGCAGCTCGGCGAGCGCGGCGTGATCACGTCCGACGAGCTCGACGACGCGATCGCGAAGCTCGAGGACGCCGTCAGCCAGGCCAAGCAGGCGCGGGCCGAGCATGCGGGCCATTTCCATGAAGACGAACCCGATCACCCGCACCACGAAGTCTCGCCGAGCCTCGCGCAACGCGTCGCGCCGTTTCTCGTGATGCTGCGCGAAGCGAAGGCGCAGAACGCCGACATCCACTGGGGCTTCTGAGCGCCGTTCGCCGGCCTTCCGATACCCGGAAAGCCCGCCTCGCGCGGGCTTTTTGCATGTTGGGGGCCGGGGCGCGCGGCGCGCTCCGGCCGCCGTCGGCCGGCCGTGCGACCGCGCCTGGCGCGGGCCGCCGCCGGCCGCGCGCGCGGCCCGCGGCCGAAACGCGCCGCCGGCCGCGGAGCCGACCGAATGCCCGCCGCCGTGCGCGGCGCCCGCGGCGGCCGTCAGAGCAGCGGCGCGAGCGCGCGCTCGGCGTCCGCCTTCGACAGCGCGGTGCGGCGCGCGAAATCCTCGAGCTGATCCTGCCCGATCTTGCCGACCGAGAAGTACATGCTGTCCGGATGCGCGAGATAGAAGCCCGACACGCTCGCGGCCGGCAACATCGCGAGCGAATCGGTGATGCTCATCCCGATCTCGTCTGTATGAAGCGCTTCGAACATTGCGCGCTTCACGAGGTGATCCGGGCATGCCGGGTAGCCGGGCGCGGGGCGGATGCCCGAGTAGCGCTCGGCGATCAGCGCGTCATTGTCGAGCTGCTCGTTTGCCGCATAGCCCCATAGCTCGCGGCGCACGCGCGCGTGCATCGCCTCGGCGAACGCCTCCGCGAGGCGGTCGCCGAGCGCCTTCAGCATGATCGCGCTGTAGTCGTCGTGGTCGGCCAGGAACTGCTTTTCTTTCGCGTCGACGCCGATCCCGGCCGTCACCGCGAACATCCCGATGTAGTCGGCGACGCCCGACTCCTTCGGCGCGATGAAATCGGCGAGCGAGCGGTTCGGCCGCATCACGCCGTCGACCACCGGGCGCACGCTCTGCTGGCGCAGGTTGCGCCACGTGAGCAGCACTTCCGAGCGCGTGTCGTCCTTGTAGATCTCGATGTCGTCGTCGCCTACCGTGTTCGCGGGCAAGAGCGCGATCACGCCGTTCGCGGTCAGCCAGCGGCCCTGGATCAGGCGCGCGAGCATCGATTTCGCGTCGGAGAACACGCGGCGCGCCGATTCGCCGACGATCTCGTCGTTCAGGATCGCCGGATACGGGCCCGCGAGATCCCAGGTCTGGAAGAACGGGCCCCAGTCGATGTAGTTCGCGAGCTCGTTGAGGTCGTAGTTCTTGAACACGCGCCGGCCGATGAACTTCGGCTTGACGGGCGCGTGGTGCGCCCAGTCGATCCGCGTCTTGTTCGCGCGCGCCTCGTCGAGCGTGACGAGCGGCAGCGCCTTCTTGTTCGCGTGCTGCGCGCGGATGCGCTCGTAGTCGGACTTCAGCTCGTCGAGATACTTCGCCGCGCCTTCGTCGGACAGCAGGCTCGACGCGACCGACACCGAGCGCGACGCGTCCGGCACGTAGACGACGGGGCCTTCGTAGTGCGGCGCGATCTTCACGGCCGTGTGCACGCGCGACGTGGTCGCGCCGCCGATCAGGAGCGGAATCTTCTTCACGCGGAAGTAGTCGTCGCGCTGCATTTCGGACGCGACGTACGCCATTTCCTCGAGGCTCGGCGTGATGAGGCCCGACAGCCCGATGATGTCCGCGCCCTCGACCTTCGCCTTCGCGAGGATCTCGTTGCACGGGACCATCACGCCCATGTTGACCACTTCGAAGTTGTTGCACTGGAGCACGACCGACACGATGTTCTTGCCGATGTCGTGCACGTCGCCCTTCACGGTCGCGATCACGATCTTGCCCTTCGCGCGCACGTCGCCGCCCGCTTCCGCGAGCAGCCGCTTTTCTTCCTCGATGAACGGGATCAGGTGGGCGACGGCCTGCTTCATCACGCGCGCTGATTTCACGACCTGCGGCAGGAACATCTTGCCCTGGCCGAACAGGTCGCCGACGATGTTCATCCCGTCCATCAGCGGGCCTTCGATCACGTTGATCGGGCGGCCGCCCGCCGCGTCGATCTTCGCGCGCACTTCTTCGGTATCCTCGACGATGAAGGTCGTGATGCCGTGCACGAGCGCATGCGAAAGCCGCTTCTCGACCGGCTGGTTGCGCCACTCGAGGTTCTCTTCCTTCTTCGCGCCGCCGGCCTTGAACTTGTCGGCGATTTCGAGCAGGCGGTCGGTCGAATCGTCGCGGCGGTTCAGGATCACGTCCTCGACGCGCTCGCGCAGCTCGGCGTCGAGATCCGCGTACACGCCGAGCTGGCCCGCGTTCACGATGCCCATGTCCATCCCGGCCTGGATCGCGTGGTACAGGAACACGGTGTGGATCGCCTCGCGCACCGGGTCGTTGCCGCGGAACGAGAACGACACGTTCGACACGCCGCCGCTCACCTTCGCGTACGGCAGGTTCTGCTTGATCCAGCGGGTTGCTTCGATGAAGTCGACCGCGTAGTTGTTGTGCTCCTCGATGCCGGTCGCGACCGCGAAGATGTTCGGGTCGAAGATGATGTCCTCGGGCGGGAAGCCGACTTCGTTCACGAGGAAGTCGTACGAGCGCTTGCAGATCTCGGTCTTGCGCTCGTACGTGTCGGCCTGGCCGGTCTCGTCGAACGCCATCACGACGGCCGCCGCGCCGTAGCGGCGGATCAGGCTCGCGTGGTGGCGGAACGCTTCCTCGCCTTCCTTCAGCGAGATCGAGTTGACGATCGCCTTGCCCTGCACGCATTTCAGGCCGGCCTCGATCACGTCCCACTTCGACGAGTCGATCATGATCGGCACGCGCGCGATGTCCGGCTCCGACGCGATCAGGTTCAGAAAGCGCACCATCGCCGCCTTCGAATCGAGCATCGCCTCGTCCATGTTGATGTCGATCACCTGCGCGCCGTTCTCGACCTGCTGGCGCGCGACGGCGAGCGCCTCGTCGAACTGGCCGTTGAGGATCATGCGCGCGAACGCCTTCGAGCCGGTGACGTTGGTGCGTTCGCCGACGTTGATGAAGAGCGTTCCGGGCGTGACGTTGAACGGCTCGAGGCCGGCTAGGCGCATCGTATGGTCGGTCATGGCGGTGCGTGCGTATTCGGGTTGGAGTGGGGGGCGGCTGTGAGCGTCAGGCGGCTTCGCTGTACTGGTTCGGCCAGCGGCGCGGCTTGACTTCGGCGAGCGCCTTCGCGATCTCGGCGATGTGCTCGGGCGTCGTGCCGCAGCAGCCGCCCGCGAGGTTCACGAGGCCCGCCTGCGCGAATTCCTTCAGGAGCCCCGACGTGACGTCCGGCGTCTCGTCGAAGCCCGTCTCGGCCATCGGGTTCGGCAGGCCGGCGTTCGGGTAGCACGACACGTAGGTGTCGCACAGCTTCGCGAGCTCGGCGATGTACGGGCGCATCAGCGCCGCGCCGAGCGCGCAGTTCAGGCCGAAGGTGAGCGGCTTCGCGTGGCGCAGCGAATTCCAGAACGCCTCGACCGTCTGGCCGGACAGGATGCGGCCGGATGCATCGGTGACGGTGCCGGAGATCATGATCGGCAGCCGTTCACCGGTGTCCTCGAACAGCTGGTCGAGCGCGAACAGCGCGGCCTTCGCGTTCAGCGTGTCGAAGATCGTCTCGACGAGGAACAGATCCACGCCGCCGTCGAGCAGCGCCTTCGCCTGCGTGTAGTACGCGTCGCGCAGCTCGTCGAACGTGACGTTGCGCGCGCCCGGATCGTTGACGTCCGGCGAGATGCTCGCCGTCTTCGGCGTCGGCCCGATCGCGCCCGCGACGAAGCGCGGCTTGGCCGGCGTCGTGTATTTGGCGGCCGATTCGCGCGCGAGCGCGGCCGACGCGACGTTCATCTCGACGACGAGGTCTTCCATCCCGTAATCGGCCTGCGCGACGGCCGTCGCGCCGAACGTGTTGGTCTCGACGATGTCGGCGCCCGCGGCGAAGTACTGGTCGTGGATCTCGCGAATGATCTGCGGCTGCGTGATCGACAGCAGCTCGTTGTTGCCCTTCACGTCGCGCGGGAAATCCTTGAAGCGCTCGCCGCGATACGCGGCTTCGTCGAGCTTGTAGCGCTGGATCATCGTGCCCATCGCGCCGTCGAGGATCAGGATGCGCTGCCGAAGCAGCGTCGGCAGCTCGGCGCCGCGCGTGTACGGCGCGGCGAGGGCGGCGGATTGGGCGGAAGACGCGATCGGCGTGGGCTCGGACATGGCGGATTACCGGCGTATCGGAAAGCCGTCATTGTAGCCGCTGCTCCCGTCGTACGTGAGGCGGCCGTTCGCGGGCAAACAAAGCCCCCGCGCGGCGGACCGGGCGGGGGCGGGTTGGAGTGCGCCGGATCGCGTCGGGCGGCGGCGCTTTCGCGGACCCGCGGGTCCGGCAAGCGGCCGCGTCCGTGCGACGTTAGTGGAGAACCACGGGTTGCGTCATCAGGCTGTCGAACTGTCCGAGGAATTCGTCGACCTCGTCGAGCGACGGCTCGGCCTGGATCAACTGCTTCACGTGCTCGCGAAAGCGCGCGGCGAGTTCGCCGTCGATGAAGATTTCGCGTTGCGCGTTCTTGTCGACGATCTCGTAGCCACCCGAGTTCATCGCATGGTGGCCGTCCTGCGGCGGAAACTCGACGACGCAGTAGTTGGGGCTGTTGTAGATCATTTGCATGGCGGCACTCCTCTTTGCTGTGGCTTTCGGCCTCGTTGCCACCGTAGGTGGGGCAGACCGAGCCGGTTTCAAGGGGGTTGGCGCTGCACGCCGGTCGTTTTTACACGCGGCGTATCGGTTTGATGCCGATGACCTTAAAACGTTTCCGATTCTGCTCCAGTGGACGAAAGTTGTTGTCAAAGATTGTCAAGGTTGTTGCCGCTCGTGAACGGCGGGCGATTCGGCTGGCGTGCCGTCGGTCGTATTTACCGATTCGTCGGCGTTCAGCGGCGCGCCGGACGCCGGCGCCCGTGCGGCGTCCGCGCCGGCGCCTACGTTGGCGCTCGCGCCGCCGTTCGCGCCGGTGCGTTCGCCCGCCGCGTCGCGCGCATCCGAGCGACGGTGCAATAGCAACTCGATCTGCGCGCCGTTCGGTTCCGTCTGGACCATTCGCACGGGCAGCCAGCCGAGCGACGGCGCGAGCCAGATGTCGATGCGGCGCGTGTCGCCCTCGCGGCGCGGCAGCCGCATGAAATGCCGGGCGTCGAGCCTGCCCATGCCGGTCGAGATCGTCTCGTCGCCGATCGTCGTGATCGGCCAGGTCTCGCCGCTGTCGCGATCGACGACGAAGAACTCGCGCGTGACGCCCGGGCGGTACGCGTCGGGATCGCCGCCGACGAGGCCCGCGAGCTGCAGCAGCATGCTGAAGCGGTCCTGCGCGCCGTCGGGCAGCGCGAGCGAATTCGGCGTGCCCGTGAACACGATCTGCCTCGTCTCGCGATTGAAGATCGCGAAGTCGGGCGGCCGCCTGCCGCGCGTCTCGACGTAGCGCTGCGGCGCGATGCCGAACGCGTCGACGCGGCCGCGGCTCTCGTACGTGTACGGGCCGACGAACGGCACGGGCATCGACACGTACAGCGAATAGGCGCGGCCGTCGGTCTGCCAGAGGATCGTGCCCGGCGTGTTCTGCATGCCGTTGTAGAACGTGTCGTATTGCAGCTCGCCCGAAGGCGGGAGCGTGAACTTCGAGCCGGGCTGCGCTTCGCCGGGCGATGCCGCGCCGGGCTGCGCGGTTGCGTCCGCGCCCGACGCGCCGCCCGCCGTGTTGCCTGATGCGCCGCTCGCCGGCTCGTCCGTTGCGGCTGTCGCCGCACTCGCGGACTTGGCCGCGGAAGCGGCGACAGGCGCTGCGACGGGCGCTTCGGTAGGCGCTTCGGCGGGCGACTCCACGGCGCTCAACACGGGTTCCGCGCGACGCGGCGCGCGGGCGCTCGGCTGCGGAGCGGGCATGGGCGTGGGCGCCGCATGCTTTGGGACGGCCCGTGGCCGAACGGCCGCGGGCTTCGCGGGCGCCGGCGCACGCTCGATCTGCTGCGGCTTCAGCAACTCGACCTGAACCGGCACGTTCTCGGGCTCGACAGGCTTGAACGGCTCGCGAAACCGCACGAGCCACAGCGCGGCGAGCCAGTGGAGCGCGAGCACGAGCGCGAGCACGAACGCCGCGCGCCGCACGCGGCGCGGCGCGATGCGCGGGTTCGACGAAACGGTGGACGACGGCGGCATCAGGAGCGGGCGAGCATCTCGAGCAGCGAGGAAGCGGGGGGCGCGCGCCATGCGCGGCCGGGACGCGGCGGCGCCGGTCAGGCGTCGCGCGCCCCTTCACTATACCCAAGCTCGTAGGAGAGCTTCTGCGCGCAAGCGCGCAGCGCGACGTCGATCTCCCCGCCCCAGCGGATGTCGAACGCGCCTTCGTGGCCGAGCGCGATGATCGCGAGCGCGAGATCGCCGAGCGCGTCGAACACCGGCATGCCGAACGCGTTGATCGTCGGCAGCAGCATCCCTTCGACGCGGGCCGCGCGATGCGCGCGCACGTCGGCGAGCGCCGCGTCGACTTCGGCGAGCGTGCGCGGCCCGGTGTAGTGCGTCGCGCGCCGCGTGTCGGCGAGCTCGCGCTCGATCAACGCGGCCGTCTTGCCGCGCGGCAGGTACGCGGCGAACACGAGGCCCGTCGCCGAGCCGAGGAGCGGCATCACGTCGCCGAGCTTGAGCGACGCCTTCGCCGGATGGCTCGACTCCATCCAGTGGACGATCGTCGGCCCCTGGTTGCCCCATACCGCGATGCCGACCGTCTGGTCGAGCTGATCGCGCAGCGCGGTGAGCGCGATCCGCGCGAGCTTCACGCCGTCGACGCGCGCAAGCCGCGCCAGGCCCATTTGCAGCGCGAAGCCGCCGAGCTCGTAGCGGCCCGAGACCGGGTCCTGCGAGACGAGCCCGAGCCGCTGGAAGCTCACGAGATAGCGGTGCGCCTTCGCCGGGCTCATCGCCGCGCGCTGCGCGAGGTCGCGCAGCATCATCGCGCGGGGCTCGCTCGTCAGCACGTCGAGCAGGCGAAAGCCGACCTCGATCGACTGGATGCCCGAGCGGATCTTTTCCTCGGCGGTGTCGTGGTCGTCGGCGAGATCGTCGTCGGGCGAATCGGAGGCGTTTGAGGCGGACTTGTTCACGGCGTTGCGGGAAGAATGGGAATCGAACGGCGGCGCGGCTTGCGGCGCGCGCCGCCGCGCGGATTCACCATCGTAAAATAGATTCCTTCCATCGTCACTACAACGGCTCTCTTCCCTATGAAACTTGCTTCGCTCAAGGACGGCACGCGCGACGGCCAACTGATCGTCGTATCCCGCGACCTGCACACGGCGGCGATCGCCGACGCGATCGCGCCGACGCTGCAGCGCGTGCTCGACGACTGGGCGTTCTATGCGCCGCAGCTGCGCGATCTGTACGACGCGCTGAACCAGGGCCGCGCGCGCAATGCGTTTGCGTTCGAGCCCGCCGACTGCATGGCGCCGCTGCCGCGCGCGTTCCAGTGGGCGGACGGCTCCGCTTACGTGAACCACGTCGAGCTCGTGCGCCGCGCGCGCGGCGCGCAGATGCCGCCCGAGTTCTGGACCGATCCGCTGATGTACCAGGGCGGCAGCGACGACTTTCTCGGGCCGCGCGACGACATCGTCTGCGCGTCGGAGGAGTGGGGCATCGATTTCGAGGCGGAGGTCGCGGTGATCACGGCCGACGTGCCGATGGGCGCGACGCCCGACGAGGCGCTGAAGGCGGTGCGGCTCGTCACGCTCGTCAACGACGTGTCGCTGCGCAACCTGATTCCCGCCGAGCTCGCGAAGGGCTTCGGCTTCTTTCAGAGCAAGCCGGCGAGCGCGTTCGCGCCGGTCGCCGTGACGCCCGACGAGCTCGGCGAGCACTGGCGCGACGGCCGCGTGCATCGCCCGATGATCGTTCACTGGAACGGCAAGAAGGTCGGCCAGCCGGATGCGGGCGTCGACATGGTGTTTCACTTCGGTCAACTGATCGCGCACGCGGCGAAGACGCGCAACGTGCGCGCGGGCTCGATCGTCGGCTCGGGCACGGTGTCGAACCAGGATGCGAAGCGCGGCTACTGCTGCATCGCCGAGAAGCGCTGCGTCGAGACGATCGAGCACGGCGCGCCGCAGACCGAGTTCATGCGCTATGGCGACAAGGTCAAGATCGAGATGTTCGACGAAGCCGGGAAGTCGATCTTCGGGGCGATCGAGCAGGCGGTGGCGCCGGTGGACGGCGCTGCGTAATCGAGCGAAGGGCGCGAAGGGCGCGAAGCCGAAGCCCCGCGACGAGAGGCCGTGCGAGCAAGCCGCGTGAAACGCGCGCCGGCGCGGCGCGCGACGTGCACGTTCCGGCGTCGCGGTGCGCGCGGTGCTTCGCCGGTCCCGCGCCGGGTTTCGCCCGATGCCCGCCCGAACGGGCTTCGCTACACTGAATCGAAAGCGACGAAGAAGCCTCCCGATCACTCAATCCCAATCGAAGGAAGGTTCAGCATGTCCGATCTCGCTCCCTATGCCGGCTACGAAGCGCTGCGCATCCGGCGTCAGCCGCACGGCGTCGTCGAAATCGTGATGAGCGGCGAAGGCGCGAACCGCAGCGGCCTCGCGGTCGCGAGCGAAGCGATGCATCGCGAGCTCGCCGACATCTGGCGCGACGTCGATCGCGATCCCGATGCGCGCGTCGCCGTGATTCGCGGCGAAGGCAAAGGCTTCTCGGCGGGCGGCGATCTCGCGCTGGTCGAGCGGATGGCCGACGACCACGCGGTGCGCGAGCGCGTCTGGCGCGAGGCGCGCGATCTCGTCTACAACGTGATCAACTGCAGCAAGCCGATCGTCTCCGCGATGCACGGGCCCGCCGTCGGCGCGGGGCTCGTCGCGGGGCTGCTCGCCGACGTGTCGATCGCCGCGAAGAGCGCGCGGATCATCGACGGCCACACGCGCCTCGGCGTCGCCGCGGGCGATCACGCGGCGATCGTCTGGCCGCTTCTGTGCGGGATGGCGAAGGCGAAATACCACCTGCTCCTCTGCGAGCCCGTGAGCGGCGACGAGGCCGAGCGCATCGGGCTCGTGTCGCTCGCGGTCGACGATCACGATCTGCTGCCGAAGGCGTACGAGCTCGCCGAGCGGCTCGCGCACGGCTCGCCAAGCGCGATCCGCTGGACCAAGTACGCGCTCAACAACTGGCTGCGGCTCGCGGGGCCGACGTTCGACGCGTCGCTCGCGCTCGAATTCATGGGGTTTTCGGGGCCGGACGTGCGCGAAGGCATTCGCTCGCTGCGCGAGCGCCGCGCGCCGGATTTTTCGGGCGACGCGCCGTCGTGAGCGCCGCGCGCGCTATGATCGGCAATGGACGCCGCCGCGCGGCGTTCGCCCGTGACCCGCTTCAATCGTTTCGAAGGAATCGACGATGACCGATACCAACGGCACCAATCCGTTTTCCGGCTTCGGCGGCTTTCAGCCCGCCGGCTTCCTCGACAAGATGTGGGAGATGATGCGCCTCACGCCGTTCGGCGGGTTGGGCGCGTTTCCGGGCGCGTCGCAAGGGCTGCCGCCGTCGCTGTCGGCGATGTCGGACCTGATGGCGCCGCTCGCGAGCGTCGAGGAGCTCGACAAGCGGATCACCGATCTGCGCGCGGTCGAGCAGTGGCTGAAGCTCAACCTCGGCATGCTGCAGTCCGCGATCCAGGCGCTCGAGGTGCAGCGCGCGACGCTCGCGACGCTGCGCGCGTTCGGCGCGTTCGCGCAGACCTCGATGGCCGCCGCCGAAGCCGCGCTGACACCCGACGATTCGGCGCATCGCGAATCCGCTTCGACGCCGGCGTCGGCGCGCGAAGCCGGCGCGAGCGAGCGCGACGAAACGCGCGGCGGCGCGTTCGCGAGTGCCGATGCGGGCGCGGCGGCCGCGGCCGAAGGCGCGCAGCAGCCGCAAGCGGCGCCGGGCGCCGACGCGTTCGATCCGGCGGGCTGGTGGAACCTGCTGCAATCGCAATTCAATCAGCTCGCGCGTTTCGCGATGGCCCAGTCGGGCATGACGCCCGCGGGCGGCGCGTCCGAGCCGGGCGGCGACGCGGCGCCGAAGCCGTCCGCCGCGAAGAAGCCGGCGACGCGCCGCGCCGCCTCGCCGCGCGCGAGCGGCTCGGCGGCCGACCGCGCGCCCGGCGCGTCGAGCGCGGCCGACGACGCGAAGCCCGCCGCCGCGAAGAAACCGGCGAAGCGCAGCCCGTGACGCGCGCGGCGCCGATGAGGACACGCTGAGGCGGACATGCGGCTCGCGCTCGTGCTGATGGGAGGCGGCGCGCGCGCCGCGTATCAGGTCGGCGTGCTGAAGGGGCTCGCCGAGATCGCGCACGATGTCGATCCGAAGCGGCGCACATCGCCGTTCACGGTGATCTGCGGCTCGTCGGCGGGTGCGATCAACGCGACGTCGCTCGCGAGCCACGCCGACGATTTCGAGCACGGCGTGCGGCGTCTGCTCGAATTCTGGGAGCGGCTGCGCGCCGAGCACGTGTATCGAACCGACTGGCTCGGCATTGCCGCCGCGGGCGCGCGCTGGCTCGCCGCGATGAGCATCGGCTGGGCGGCGCGCCGCTCGCCGCGCGGGCTGCTCGACAACGCGCCGCTCGCGCACCTGCTGCGGCGCGAGCTCAACTTCCACCGGATCGAGCTGATGCTCGAGGCGCGCAAGCTGCATGCGCTGTCGGTGACGGCGCTCAGCTACACGAGCGGCCGCCATCTGACGTTCTATCAGGCGAGCGAGCCGATTCAGGCGTGGCGGCGCGCGGAGCGCACGGCCCGGATGGTCGATCTGTCCGCGGGGCATCTGATCGCGTCGTCGGCGATTCCGTTCGTGTTTCCCGCGGTGCCGCTCGTGCTCGACGGCCAGATCGAATATTTCGGCGACGGCTCGATCCGGCAGATCGCGCCGCTGTCGCCCGCGATCCATTTCGGCAGCGACCGGATCGTCGTGGTCGGCGCCGCCGACCCGCGGCCCGAGGTGCCCGCCGCGAACGGCAACGGGCGCGGCTACCCGTCGCTTGCGCAGATCGGCCAGCAGGTGCTCGCGAGCGTGTTCCTCGATTCGATCGGCGCCGACATCGAGCGGATCGATCACGTGAACCGGATGATCGAGCATTTGCCCGCCTACGTCGAGCCGGCGAGCGGCTGGCGGCACGTCGACGTGCTCGCGATCGCGCCGTCCGAGCGGATCGAGCTCATCGCGTCGAAGCATCTGAAGCGGCTGCCGCTCACGGTGCGCGGGCTGCTCGGCGCGGTGGGCGGCAACAAGCCGGCGGGCGCGTCGTTTGCGAGCTATCTGCTGTTCGAGGCGGAGTTCACGCGCGAGCTCGTCGAGCTCGGCTACCGCGACGCGCACGGGCAGCGCGAGCGGCTCGCGCAGTGGATCGCGTCCGCCGAGCGCACCGGCGCGGAAGCGCAAGGCGGCCCGGGCTCGGGCGTCGAGGCGGGCGCGAGCGTCGCGGGGGCGGACGACGGCGTGGCGGGCAGCGGCGATGCGCGCACGTCCGGCCGGGCCGCCGGGCGCTGACGGCGCCGCAGCGGCGGCCCGCGTCCGGATTCGACGTGCCGCTCGCGACGAACGGGATCGTCCCGGACCGGATGAATCGCCCGCATGCGGCCCGATGCGTGCCGACGCGGCCCGTTGCCGCCTCGCGCCGTTCGCCCGCGTTGCGGCGGGGCGGCGCATTCGGGCGCGGCGATTCAGCGCCGTTCGCCCGTCGTTCAACGGCCGTTCGCCCGCCATTGCGGCTTGGGTTGCGTTTTCGCCACGCTAACGGAATGCTTTCGCTGCGACGCTTTGCCGCATGGGCGCGGCCCCGGCGCCCGCCGCCGTCTCGGAACGGTCACAGTCGCGTGCTATTATGGCCGCCGCCGAATACATCACATCGGGCCGCTCGGGCGCAGCCGTTCACCACGGCGCGCGCGGGGCCCGGCAACGAAGCCGGCGGTGCGCCGGCGCCTTTCAGGCATGCGCGACGCGGCTTTCGATCGTCGGGAGCGCTGAGTGCGGCCTGCCCCACGGTGGAAGTGCGGCCGCCCGGCGTCCGGCGCGAAACCTGCGTCCGGGCCCGGATTAGCGCGTAAAATTATCGACTTGGTTGCGAAAACGCCTGCACTAGGCGTGTTTGCCGCAACAGTCACGTTTGGTTGTCGCATTGCGCAGAACAGGGGTGGGACCATGAACACCATGCTTTATCCGGAACTTTACAAGTCGCTCGAAGCCGTCCGCTGGGACATGGAGAAGGACATCCCTTGGGACAAGTTCGACGCATCGCTCCTGAGTGACGAGCAGGCGAGGACGATCAAGATGAACGCGATCACCGAGTGGTCGGCGTTGCCCGCGACGGAGATGTTCCTGCGCGACAATCACCACGACAGCGATTTCTCCGCGTTCATGAGCGTGTGGTTCTTCGAGGAGCAGAAGCACTCCCTCGTGCTGATGGAATATCTGCGCCGCTTCAAGCCGGAACTGATGCCGACGGAAGAGGAACTGCACGCGGTGCGCTTCGAGTTCGATCCGGCGCCGCCGCTCGAGACGCTGATGCTGCACTTCTGCGGCGAAATTCGCCTGAACCACTGGTATCGCCGCGCGGCCGAGTGGCATACCGAGCCCGTCATCAAGCACATCTACGAGACGATCTCGCGCGACGAGGCGCGTCACGGCGGCGCGTACCTGCGCTACATGAAGAAGGCGCTCAACAACTGCGGCGACGTCGCGCGCGCGGCGTTCTCGAAGATCGGCGTGCTGATGGCGTCGGCGCGCCGCACCGAGAAGCCGCTGCACCCGACGAACCTGCATGTGAACCAGGCGCTGTTCCCGCGCGACACCGTGCAGTCGCGCCTGCCCGATCCGGAATGGCTCGAGCGCTGGCTCGACGAGCAGATCCGTTTCGACGGCGAGTGGGAGAAGAAGGTCGTCGACCGCATCCTGCACAACCTGTCGGTGCTGTTCGAGCGCACGTTCGCGACCGCGCAGGAACTGAACCGCTATCGGAAGGAAGTCACGGCGCGCCTGCAGGCGCAGGGCGGCCCGGCCGCCGCGCAGCCCGCGTAACCGCCGCCGCATCGCGCGACAAGCCCGCTCGCAGGTTCGGCGGGCTTTTCTTTTGCCGTTTCGCGTTGCAGCCGGCGTGCGCCTGGTGCGACGCGGTTTGCCCCGTTCATCCCGACCAACGAGTTTTCCGACCATGCCCGCTTCGTTCGAACGCAAGCTGATCACCCGCGACGCGCTCGCCGCCTTGCGCGCGTCGCTGCCCGCGCCCGTCGTCTTCACGAACGGCGTATTCGACATCCTGCATCGCGGCCACGTCACCTATCTCGCCGACGCGAAGGCGCTCGGCGCATGCCTCGTCGTCGGCGTGAACAGCGACGCGTCGGTGCGCATGCTCGGCAAGGGCGACGACCGGCCGATCAACGTGCAGGAAGACCGGATGGCGCTGCTCGCCGCGCTCGAATGCGTCGACTGGGTCGTCGGCTTCGACGAGAAGACGCCGGTGTCGCTGATCGAGGCGGTGCGCCCCGACATCCTCGTGAAGGGCGGCGACTACGACATGGACGCGCTGCCCGAAGCCGCGCTCGTGCGCGGCTGGGGCGGGCGGGCGCTGGCGATTCCGTTCGAGCACGATCGCTCGACCACCAAGCTGCTGAAGAAGGTGCGCTCGCAGTCGAACGGCGACTGATCGACGCTTCGCGCGGCCGGCGTCGCGCGCAGGGGCGCGCGGGCGGCTCGACGCTGCGTCACGGCGTCAGTGTGCGGCCGAGGCGTTCGGCTGGGGTTGGGCCGGCGCTCGAGCCGGCGGCGCCGCGGCCGTGGCCGCGGCGGGCGGCAATGCCGGGGCCTGCGTCGCCGAACTCGTCGCGGCGCCGGACGCCGGAACGGACATCGGGCCGGAAGTCGGGCCGAGCGCGTTCAGCGGCGCGGTGTCGAGCGGCGGCGACACGATCGGCCCGCCGATGATCGGTTGATCCGCTGCCTGCGACACGGGCGCAACGCGCAGCGCGTCCGGCCGCACCTGCAGCAGCGCGTGGCCCGGCTCGCGCGGGCCCGCGGCGGGCATCGGGCCGAACACGCCGCGCACTACCACGAACGCGAGCATGTTGGCGAGAAAGAGAATAGAGATCAGCCAGCGCAGCATCGTCAATACTCCCGAGAATCGTTCCGTTACCGTCAATCCGCCGCGCATCGCATCGCATCGCATCGCGGCGCCGCGCCGCTCGCGCGCGCGGCCCGCGTCACGTCGAATGCGCGATCAGCGCGAGGCCCGTCAGCACGAGCGTGTCGTGCCGCGTATGCGGGACAGTCAGCGCGCGCACGATCGCCTCCGCCGCGCCGCCCGACAGCACGAGCCGCACCGGCGCTTTCCACGCTCGTTCGAGATCGCGCCACGCGCGCTCGATGAGCCCCGCCTGCGCCTGCAGGCAGCCGGCGGACAGCGCATGCGGCGTGTCGATCGCGAACGGCGCGTGCGCGTCGTTCGCGGCGACTTCGTCGAGCAGGCTCGTCGCGGCGTCGATCGACACCGTCGGCAATTGCGCGGTGTGCATGCCGAGCGAGCGCATCATCAGCGCCCAGCCGGGCGCGATCAGCCCGCCCGCGAAATGGCCGTCCGCGCGCAGCGCTTCGAGCGTCGTCGCGGTGCCGAACGTCGCGATCAGCAGATGCTCGCCCGGGAATGCGGCGTGCGCGCCGATGAGCCCCGCCCAGCGGTCGCTGCCGAGGCGCGAGGGCTTCGCGTAGCCGTTCGTCACGCCGCATTGCGCGGCGCTCGCGCGGACGACGGTGCGTGCGAGCGCGGGCCAATGCGCGTCGATCAGCGCGTCGATGCGCGCGGCGGCCGCGTCGCCCGCGACGTTCGAGATCCACGCGCCGCTCGGCGCGGGCAGCGTCGACCAATCCGGCGTGTCGTCCGCGTGCTCGAACGCGCCGCTCGCGACGAAATGGCGCGCGCTGTCCGCGAGCGCCCATTTGACGCGGCTGTTGCCCGCGTCGATCAGCAAGCACAAGCCGCTCATCGGTCGCTCCCCTGCGCGCGCAGCGACACGTCGCCCGCCGCGATCGCCTGCCGGCCGGCGGGCGTGTCGAGCAGCAACTGGCCTGTCGCGTCGATGCCGGCCGCGACGCCGCGCGCGAGCTCCGCGCCGCGTTCGAGCAGCGCGACGTCGCGGCCCGCGTAAGCGTGCAGCGCGTTCCAGCGCGCCGTGAACGGCGCGAGGCCGCTCGTCGCGAACGCGGGCAGCGCGACGGCGAGCGCGTTCAGCGCGGCGGCGAACGTGTCGGTGAGCGTCGCGCCGGGGCGCACGGCGGACAGCGCGACGGGCGGCAGGCCGCTCGCGAGCGTCGCGTCGCGCGCGCGCAGCGCGTCGATTTCGGCCGCGGCGGCATCGGCCGCACGCACGTTGACGCCGAAGCCGATCACGACCGCGGTCGCATCGTTCGTGTTCCAGACGGTTTCGATCAGGATGCCGGCGAGCTTGCCGACGATCGCGGTCTCGCCGCCTTGCGTCGACGTGACGAGCAGGTCGTTCGGCCATTTGAGCGCGATGCGAGGGGCGGCGGCGGTCGTATCGGCGGTTGCGGCGGCGGTCGTGTCGGCGCGTTGGCGGGCGGCCGGTTCGGCGCGCGCGCCGGTCGGCATTTCGGCGAACGCTTCGGCGAGCGCGACGCCGACCGCGAGGCTCAGGCCCGCGAGCTCGCCGACGGGCCGCGGCAGCACGCACGCGATCGAGCACAGCAGCGCGTCGCCCGGCCGGGCGAACCACGGGCGGCTTTGCCGGCCGCGTCCGGCCGTCTGCTCGTACGCGACGCGCGCGATCGGCGCGGCGAGCGCGTCGCGGCTGCGCGGCAGCGATTTCAGCTGCGCGGCGAGGTCGGCGTTGGTCGAACCCGTCGTGTCGACGATCTGGATCGACCATTCGCGGGCCGCGGGGGCGAGGCGCGCATCCACGCGTGCGCGGTCGATGCGCGGCCCGTCGTTCGCGGGCGTCGAGAGGTGAGGGGCGGCATTCATGGCGCGTATTGTAGCGACAGGGTGTCGCGCGTGGCTTTCCACGTGACCGACGAGGGCTTCGGATCGACGGCGTTCGAAGCGCGCGGGCGCGATCGAGTTGCCGCGACGCCGCGCAACGCGGCGCGCCGAAATGCGCCGCAGCCGCGGGCGAACGCGTTTCGCGACGGCCTCGGCGCACGGATCGACAAGCGCGGCGCGCTGCCCGACGAGGTTCGTGCGCTCATCAAAGCCCCCGGCGCCGCGGCCAACAGGATCGAGCAAGGCGGCGGCCAACCGAAGGACGGCGTGAACGCGATTCGCGGCGTGACGGCGATCGCGCCGGGCGGTGCGTCGTCGACGGCGCTGAAAAAGCACATTTGATGAACAGGCTCGGGCGGTATCGGCGCGCGCCGTCTGTCGATGAATGGACGGCGCGGCGCATTTGCGCCGATGATTCGGCGTCCGAGCGTCCGAGCGTCCGAACGATTCGGCGATTCGGGAACGCGGCGGCTCCGCGCTTCGGCGAAGTAGGCGGCGCGGCGCTTTGGCCCTCCGGCGCTCGGCCTCGCGCTCGCCGGCGCGCGCGATCTCGCGCCGCGCGACGACGGTATGCGCTGGCGCCAAACAGCCGCGCACGCGCCGCCGATCGGCGGCGCGGCCCGGCGCCGCGTTCGCGTGCCGGCCAGGTGCGTCGCGCGATGCGCCCGGCCGGCAACGGCGAAACGGCGCGTCAGACGATTCGCGGCTTGCCGTCCGACGTCAGCGCTTGCGCCTGGCGAGCGCCGGCGCGCGTCGCGGGATCGGGCCGCGGTGGGTCCTCCCGCAGCCTGTCGAGACGCTCCTCGATGTCGCCGTTGCGCAGCCTGTCGAGGCGCTCCTCGAGGTTGATGTCGCGCAGGTTGCCGTCGGCGCGCTGCAATTGCCGATTGAAGTTGTCGGCCCAGATCTGATGCGCGCGCTCGGCCGCGGCCCGCTCGATCCCCCGCCTCGCTTCCTGTTCAGCCTGCTGTCGCGCCGCCTGAGCAGCCTTTTCCTCGGCCGCGCGACGCGCGGCGTCGCGCGCAGCCGATTCGGCGCTTTCGCGCGCGCGACGCTCCGCTTCCTGCTCCGCCTTGCGCTGCGCCTCCCGCTCCGCCTGCTGCTGCGCGTCGCGCTGCGCAGCGCGCATCGCCGCGTCCTTCGCCGCGCGCTCGGCCTGCAGCGCCGCCTCGGTCTGCGCCTGTTTGCGCGCGACCTGCTCGGCCGCCGTTGCCGCCTGCGCCTTCACCTGCGACGACACCGCCTCGCCGACCCGATGCTCCGCGCCGGACGCCGCCTCGCGGCGCGCGTCGTGCAACGCGACGCCCGGCGCCGCCTGCCCGGCCTCGCGACGTGCGGCGAGATTCGAGAAGCTCTGTTGAATTCGCGCCATCTTGTCGACGAAGAAGCGATCGTTCATCACGTGGCGCACGAGCGCCTCGCTCGCGACGCGAATCGCCTTGTCCTTGTCGACGAGCCCGGAATAATCCTTCGCCCGTTCGACCGCGCGCATCACGATATCCTTCGCCTGGCTCGATTCGAGACACCGCTTCAGCGCATCGGCTTCCTCCGTCTTGTTCTCGACGAACACGCCGCTGTCGAGCATCGCGCGGATCAATTCGGCGCGCGTTTCGTGCCGCAATGCGTACTGCGCGCCGTCGAGCGCGCGTCGCGCGCTGTCCGCGACGTCCTCGAACGCGCGCGTCGCCTCCTTGAGCGCCTTCTTCTCGGCCTTGAGCGCCGTTTCGACCGTCGCCTTTTCCGACTTCGTCGCGCTCGCGCGCGGTTGCGCCTTGAGCTCGGCGAGCCGCTGCTCGAATTCGTCGACGCGCGCCCGTACCGCGCCGACGCTCGCGCGCGCCGCGTCGAGCCGCTGCGCGAAGCGCGCCTTGACGGAGTCGCCGCTCGCTTGCATGCGCTGCCCGAACTGCTCGTGCAACGCGCGCAGCAGCGACAGATGCGCGTCGCCGAGGCTCGCCCGCATGTAGTCGGGCAGATTCAGGCCGTGCGATTTCAGGCGCTCGTTCAATTGCGACTGGAGCTGTTCCTGCGCGCGTTCGAGCATCGTCTGCCGATGTTCTTCCGCGGCTTTGCGCTGCGCGATCTGCCAGGCCCGGAGCTTGATGTTTTCGAGCCGCGCCTTCACGCTGTCCTTCGACGCCGCGGCCGTTTCCGGCAACGGCTCCCGCAGGCGGCCGACCACTTCGTCGAACTGGTTCTTGATTTTGCCCGTCAGCTTGTCGAGCGCGGCTCGGTCGCCCGGCCGCGCTTGCGCGGCCTTGTCGTCGAGTTCCGCGAGCAACCCCTTCATCGATGCGAGCAGTTGCGGATGATTCACGCCGTGGTCGAGCACGGCCTTGTAATAGCCCGGCAGCTTGCCTTGCAGCAGCCGGCTCAGGCCCGACTTCTCGTGATCCGGCGAACGCAGCAGTTTCGCGACCTCCCGGGCGACCGCCTGACTGTCGCTGTCGGTCACGACCGCCTGCAGCAACTGCAGGTACGCGTCGTTCAGCTCGATTCCCGCGCCGCGCTCGGCCGAAGGCCGGTCGGTCAGACGGCGCGCCAACGCCGCGCCGATCTCGAATTCGCCGTACTGATTCTTTTGCGCGAGCCTGCGTAGCGCCGCGCCGCCCTGCGGATCGCGTGAACCGCCGAGCGCATCGATCAGCGCGCCCGCCAGACCGGTCACGGGCTGCGCCAGTTGACGCGCGCGCGCGTCGATGGCTGATTCGGCCGACGGGGCGGCGGCCGCGGCGCTCCCGGGCGTGGCGGCCTGCGCGGCGGCACGGAAATCGAGCGGCGTGAACGACGCCAGCAGTTTGTCCGCGAGACGCTCCCCTGACGTGTCCGACGCCTTGAACGGCTGGCTCGTCGGCAACGGCCGGTGCGCGGACGCCGTCGCCCCGGCATCCCCGGCTTCCGGCTGCGGCGCGCTTCGGTCGCCCGACGGCGCGCCGCCGTCGAGCTTCGCGCGCGGATTTTCGCCCGCCGCCTGCTTCGACGCGCTCGCGTCGCCGGACGAGCCGGCCGCCTCGCGCAGGCTGTCGGACGCCTGCGTGTCCGTCGCGAGCTTGTCCGTCGCGCCGATCACGCCCGATGCGACCTTCGCCGGCGGCTGCGGAATCGCACCGGCGGCGCCGGCGACCGCGCTCGAGATCGCCGCGCCCGTCGCCGCCTGCTTGATGCGGTGATCGACGCGCTGCGTCGCGTCGGCCGCTTGCGCGACGCCTTCCGGCGGCGTTGTCGCGCCGGTCGCGACCGCGCGCGCGATCGCGCCCGTCGCGCGCCCGGTCTTCGCGTACTGCTTCCACGCGTCGAGCTTCTCGCCTTCGAGCAGCGCGAGCGAACCGTCGCCGTTCGCGTAGGCCGACCTGATGTCGGCCTCGCGCATGTGTCCGGACTGGATCATGAACCCGATCAGATTGCCGCCCCAGACTTTCGGCCGTCCGCCGAGATCCGTCGTGAAATAGTTGGTCTTGTAGTCGGCGTCCGGATAAAGCGTCCGATAAACCTTGTGCGCGAAGTAGTCGGTCGCGAACTCGTCGTAGTTCCAGTTGGAATTGATGCCGGCTTCCTTCGTCGTCTGCTGAAAGCCCGTGTGATCGTGCGAAGCCGCATGCACGCTCTCGTGCACGATCGTCGAGCGGATCTTCGCGGCGTCGAGCACGCCGCCCGACGAATATTCGGGCGCGTCGGTCGCCATGTGAATCCTGCCTTCGGGCGATGTCCACGCGATCGGGTTGAGCGTCGGCTCGTCCGCGTAGTACGGAATGCCCATCACTTTCGACAGCCCTTCCATCGTCGTCTCGGCGATGTCCATGCGCGGCGGCGCGATGCCGAGCACGGACGCGAGGCCCGCGCTCAGCTTGTCGATGTCGACATAATCCTTGACCGACCAGTTCGGCGACGGCTGCTTGTTCTCGTTCACGAACGGCTTGAGCTCGATCGGCTGAAATGCCTGTGCGCGCGGCGCGGTTGCGGTAGCGGTAGCGGTAGCCGCGGCCGCGCCGGCGGCGGGCGGCAGCGGCGCCATTGGCGCCATGGGAGGCATCGGCCGCGGTGCGCCTGGCGGCGGCGGGGGCGTCCGCAAGCCGAGCGAAGGCGTGGGCGGCGGCGGGGGCGCAAGCGAGCCGAGCGCGGGCGCGGGCGGCGGGGGCGGCGCTAGCGAGCCGAGCGCGGGCGCGGGCGGTGGGGGCGGCGCTAGCGAGCCGAGCGAGGGCGCGGGCGGTGGGGGCGGCGCTAGCGAGCCGAGCGAGGGCGCGGGCGGTGGGGGCGGCGCTAGCGAGCCGAGCGCGGGCGCAAGCAGCGGGGGCGGCGGGGGCGGCGCGGGACGCGCGCTCGGCGCCGCGCCGTCGTTCGCGAAGGCCCGGTTCGCGCCTTCGAAAAAGGCGCTGACATCCGCGTGCCGCGGATGCGTGTGCGGCAGGCGCTGCGGATTCGCGTCGACGCGGTGTTCGTGCCCGCCGGCCTGCAATGTCCCTTCGGAGCGGACGTCCTGTGGCGCATTCGGCGACGCGCCCGCCGTTGCGGCGAGATGCTTAAACTCGATCATGGATCACACTCTTCTCGTGTTGCGCCACGTGCGCGGTGTCGCGCAGCGACGCGGGAAACGCCTTTACCCAGACGATGAAATCGGACAGCCGATGCGCGAGCGCTTCGGCCGTCAGTTCCGTCGCCGTCTCGGCCCGATACGCGATGAGCCCCAGCTCCGGATGCCAGCCGATGCCCGGTTGCTCGCCGAGCAGCGGATTGAGCGCCGCATGCAGCAGCCGGCGCAGCGTGTCGTCGGTCGCCGCCGCGGGCAGCGGCCAGTCGATGCGTCCGACGACGACGAGTTGCGCGCCGCTACGGCGCAGCAGGATCGGCAGGGATTCGTCGATCAGCAGACGGCAGAGGCCCTGCGAATCGAATTGCAGGCTGGGCAGGCCGAGCCGCTGCGCGAGCTCGGCGAGCAGCGCGTCGGTCGCGCCGTCGTGCGGGGAGGGCGCGGACGCCGAGCGGATGCCCGGCGGGAGGTCGGAAAAACGGACGGTCATGAGTGTCGTGTGGAACAAGGGCTTCGCGTAAACGGGGTGGCTCGCCGGAAGGCAAGCGCGGCCGAAATGCGTGGTTCGGCCGCCATGCGTATTCGTACACGATCGTCTCGCGCGCCTCTTTTTGAATTCGTCGATCGCTTCGTTTTTTGGGGGGCGGAGTTCGCGCGGCGGGCGGCGCGATCGGCTGGGCGGAGGGGCGTAAAGCGCGCGTGCGCGCCTGCGTGTTTGCGCGTTCGTGTGTTCGTGTGTTCGTGTGTTCGCGTGGCGGCAGGCGCATCCGCCGCATCCGCGCGACGGCGGGTTCCCGTGGCCCGCCGCCGCGCCCGTTCAAGGCATTCGTTCGATCAAGGCGCGAGCGCCGGGTGCTTGAGCGCGTGCGCGGCCTCGATCCATTGCGCGTGGAACGCGTCGGGGTCGCGCGGCAGCCCGAGTTCGCCGTTGCGGTACGCGATCGCGAGCGTTTGCACCGCTTCCGGCAGCTCGCGGTCGGCGGCCTGCCGGTACAGCGCGAGCGCGCGCGCCTCGTCTCGGCGCACGCCGCTGCCGTCGCGGTACGCGTTCGCGAGCATGAATTGCGCGGCCGGTATGTCGTGGCGGGCCGAGAGCTCGAACCAGCGGGCCGCCTCGGCGGGATCGGCGGGCGTGCCGTAGCCGCTGCGGTAGATGAGGCCGACGTAGTACGCGGCGTTCGGATCGCCCACGGCGGCGAGCGGGCGCAGCATCGCAAGCGCGCGCGGGTAGTCGCGCGCGGCGCCGCCCGTGCCGAGCAGCCATGCCTTGCCGAGCGCGAGGCGCGCGTCGCGCACGCCGGCGCTCGTCGGCGCGCTGCCGAGCGGCGCCGCGCGCGCGGCCGTTTCGAGCCAGCGCATGCCTTCGTCGCGCAGCGCGAGATCGCGCGAGCCGACGAGCGCGAGGCCGAGCGCCGACTGCGCGTCGGCCGAGCCGCGCTGCGCGAGCGCGCGAAGGCGGCCGAGCGCGCGCGGCTCGGCCGCCTGTTCGACCATCGCGCGCCATTCGTCGAGCTGCGCGCGCGTGACGGACTGCGCGCCGGGCGCCGGATGCTCGAGCCGGTCCGCCACGGCGACGCCCGCCGCCAGCGCCGCCGCGACGGCGAGCATGCCGACGGGCGATAGCGTCGCGCGCAGCAGGCGCTGCCGCGGCGACGGGCGCGGCGCGTCACCGGGCGGCGTCGTGACGCGTGTCGAGATCAGGTTCTTGGTTGCATTCATCATCGAAGTGAGTCGGTTTCATGGTTGGCGAGCGGGGCAGCGCCCGGCGCTCCAGGGGCGCGCGGGGCGCGGGCGGTGCGGGCGCGGCGAGACGGAGTGAGCGAAGCGAGGGGGCGAAACGAGGGAGCAAAACGAGAGAGCAAAACGAGATGGCGAAGCGCATGCGGCGAGGCGGCCGGTTCGCACGCACCGGCGCATCGCGCGCATCGCGCGGCGCTCGATGCGAACCGCATATCGCCATCGCATTTCTCATTTCGCATTCGCACTTCGCATTTACACTTTGAACCGCGAACCGCGAACCGCGAACCGCGAACCGCGAACCGCGAACCGCGAACCGCGAACCGCGAACCGCGAACCGCGAACCGCGAACCGCGAACCGCG
>NZ_JPWT01000060.1:0-79808 GCF_000773065.1 Burkholderia sp. ABCPW 111
CCGGCTACCGCTTCGACCGTACCACCTCGGCATCGGAACTTCCCGCTTCCCCTCTCGCGCCTCGTTCGGCTTGGCGCGAAAGAGGCGTGATTGTAGGCATAAGCTCCGTACCCCGCAAGGGGGTTTCGATAAATTTTTTGTCCCTCATAGATTCACACTCCGAGCGCCCTCGCATATTTTCTATACAGAAGACTGCCAGAAGGCCGGCAAACCGCAGAACAAACGCGGAACGGACTAAAATGACAGGTTCCTCGCATCCAACCATGTCAATCTATGCGCCAGCGAACCGCTAAACGCCTCCCTCCCGATGCCGACAAACTGGTCGGTCTGTCGCTCGCGCTGTTTGCGTCCGGCAGCCGCGTCGAAGATCGCTTCTGGGAAGCCAAGCTCGACGCCTTGCTCGCAAAGATCGTCCGCAACGGCAATCAGACCACGCTCGATGCCGCGCTCGATCATCTCCAGCAGAATCATCCGGACGCCTACGGCGCTCTCGCCGACATGGCCGAGACGCACAGCGAATCGCTGTCCGTCGAGCACGACGGCAAGCCGTACGAAGCGCTCCTCGTCGCCGTCCCAGTGCTCGCGTGGACCCGCTACATGATTCCGTCGGGCTCGCTCAAGACCGAGATCGCCGACGTGTTGCGCACCCATTTGCAAGCGCACGTGCTCGCGCAAGACACGCTCGTCGCGATGGCTCCCTTTCTCTACAGCATCGACCAGTTGCCGCGCCATCACGTCGAGACTTATCGCCTCGCCCAGCAACTCGCGCACGCGGCGCTCGGCAACCATCCGGTCAAGCTGAGCTTCGGCGACCTGCCCGAAACGTCGCCGATTCTCGCCGATCCGCGCTTCCTGCTCGCCGTCGTGGCCGCGCCCGCCGGCGCCCCGCTCTTCCGCTGGCAGGAGGAAGAGCACGGTTCGCGCATCGAGCGCGGCCAATGCCTCGAGCAATGGGCCGCGCAAGGCGGCGTCAACCTGTCCGCCGCGCTGCCCGGCTGCGAATTCGAGAGCCTGCTGCCCGACGCGTACTACTCCGCGTGCCGCGACGCAGACGAGCGAATCCGTCCGCATACCGTGCGCACCGCGATCCGCTATCTGTTCGACACGATCGGCGCCGCGCCGCAGGAACTGCGCGCCGTGATCGCCGGCTTCGGCGAGCGCCGGATCGACGAATATCGCGTCGCATTCACTCGCCGCGGCAGCAACGATGTCATCTATGGCGTCGTCTGGCCGCTCTATGGCCGCGAGAACGGCGAGACGCCGGTCGACGAAGCGACGCTCGAAGCCGAATCGCCCGCCGACGGGCCGCTCGAAGAAATCGCTTCGCTGCTGAAGGAAGCGGGCGTGACCGACATCAGGCGCCACGCCGGCCGTTTCGAACCCGAATACTGCGACGATTGCGGCGTCCCGCTGTACGCGGACCCGCTCGGCGAAATCGTCCACGCGGAGATGCCGGAGGACGCGACGCCCGCGCAGCCGCATTTCCACTAAAGCGCCGCGCCGACCGGCGCGAAAAGTCAGCCGAAGGCCGCCTCGAGCACCCGCTCGAGGCGGCCTTCGCGTTTTTGCTTGTCTGAATTTTTCTTATGACTTTCAGCTAGGCCGACATTTTGTAATGTATTTGTCATTATTGTGGAGATGGCACTCGTCGTTTTCTCGATCAATCGGATAAGCGGAGGCATTACATGAGGTTTCTGGTGCTTAATTCTGACGCTGAGCGTCGTGACGGCTTGAAAACCCTGCTGCGTCAAATCGACCGGCATGCCGGCTACAACGACGCCAAGGACTGGCGGCAGGCACAGCAGCTCATCAAACAACAGGGCTTCGACTTGATCGCGGTCGACTGGCAGGACATCAAGCGGCTCGGCGACCTGCACGCGCTTTGTCAGGCCTGCGCGCCGACGCCCGTCGCCGCGCTCACCGACGACGCGTCACCCGAGCACGCGCAGGCGCTCTTCGACGCCGGCGTGCTCGGCGTCATTCCACGTTCGACGCGCCCGCACCTCATCGTTCTCGCGCTGGAAATGGTGCTGCTCGGCGGGCGCTACGTCCCGCCGAGCGCGCTCAACCTCACCGAGCCGGCCTCACGTGCGAGGGACGGCCGCGTCGATGCGATCGTGAGCCAGCTCCCGCGCAGGAAGCGCTCGCCGTGCAGCCTGCTGTCGCCGCGCCAGGCGCAGATCATGCGTTTCGTCCACATGGGCAGCACGAACAAAATGATCGCGCGCACGCTAGGCATCAGCGAAGGCACCGTCAAGATTCATCTGGCCAGCATCTTCCAGCAACTGGGTGCGACAAATCGCGCCGCCGCGGTCGCGATCTACAACGGCTGGCTACCGCCGCATCTCGAAGTGCTGCTGTCCGCGCGCGACAGCTCGCCGAAGCCCGTGCACGGCGCGGCCGGCCCCGTGCCGCTGCGCGTGGCGAAACCGCAGCACAAGTACCCGCTTGTCGCAGAAAACGAATCGTCTGCCGAGCCGCTCGTCGCGGCCGAACCGCCCGCGCCGTTCAAAGCGAACGAATAGCCGGTAAAACCCGTGTAGAGGGTGAATCCATTCCCATCTTTCGTATTCAACGAGTAATATAAAAACATGGGTTTCCTCTACACGCCGCTTCCGTTCTGGGTCGCTGTCGGTGGCTGGATCGCCGCCGTGGCCCTGCTCGCCCTCGCGCTGTGGAAGCGCCCGTTCGGCCGTTTGCAGGATGCGACGCTGCAGCACGTGTGGCTCGCGCTCGTGACCACGATCGCGGTGCTATGGGCATCCAATGCGTGGCTCGACGACGGCCTCGTCATGCATCTGCTCGGCGCGACGCTGCTCGTCACGCTGTTCGACTGGACCCTCGCGCTCGTCGGGATGGCCGCCGTGATCGGCGTCGCGGCCGTCGTGTTCGACGCGACGTGGCAAGGCGTCGGACTCACCTATCTCGTATACGGCGCGCTGCCCGTCGCGGTGTCGACGCTGCTGCAGCGCGCCGCGCTCGCGTGGCTGCCGCACAACCTGCCCGCGCTCATCGTCGGCCAGGGCTTCGTATCGCCGGCGATCGCCGTGGGCGTCGTCGCGGCCGCGGCGGCCGGGGTGCAGATCGCGCTAGCCGAAGGCACGCTCGTCGTCGTGCCATCCGGCTATGCGCTCAACGCATTGCTGCTCGCGCTCGGCGAAGCGTGGTTCACCGGCATGGCGACCGCGCTGATCGCGGTCTACCGGCCCGCGTGGGTCACGACCTCCGACGTGCGCCGCTATCGGCTCGGCGGGCCGCGCGCATGAGCTTGGCCGTCTGACGGCAGGCGCGCCGACGCGTGCGCGCTCGGCCATGCGGACAACCGCTCTACTGCCGCGCCGGAAAATTACGCTAAGATGGAACCCTGCTCTTCATCGGGCATCTCATGTGCCTGGTGTCTCTATCGCGCTTATCTCATACCTTCTAGATGGACAGCTTTCCCGCCTCGCACCGCCTGCTCGGCGCGCTCGGCAAGCTGACGGCCTGTGTCGCGGGCCTGTCGCTCACGTTTGCCGCGCCCGCGTTCGCCGACTTGCTCGATCAACGCGCCGAACTCATCAACAAGTACGTCAACGAAATGCATGCCGATCCGCTCGTCGCGGACTGCGCCGCGCATGGCAACTTCATCGCCGGCACGTCAAGCGCCTTCGACCATGTCGAATTTCCGCCGAACGCGTTCGACAGCGGCAACGCATCGATCACGCCCTGGAACGATTCATTCGACGAAGGCAAGCAGCGCGTGAAGGTCGACAACATCGTGACCGTCGAGGGCCTCGGCGTGCGCAGCAGCGGCGGCGAGCCGGAGCACCTGAAGTTCCGCTGCGGCTACGTCGGCACGCAGATGCTCGCGTTCAGCTGGAACGATCCCGTGCCGCCCGCGAAGCCGCGCGTCGAGCGCGCGACGTCGTCGAAGAAAAAGCTTCGCGCGCACTCGGGCAAAGGCAAGATCAAGGCGAAAGCCACGGGCAAGAGCGGCAAACGGTCGGCGTCGACGAAGAAGTCCGGCGCGACGAAGAAAACCGTGAAGAAGCGGTCGACGCGAAAGTCGTGAAGCCTCCGATCGGAGGTCGGGCCGCGCGACCGCACGGACGCCCCCACGGACGACCGCACGGCCGATAGAGGCGTCTGGCGCCGCGTCGCGCTCGGCCGCCATCGGCCCGACAAAAAAGCCGGGGTGCGGCGTCGCGCTCCGGCTTTTTCATGCGCGCCCGAATCCGCTCGAACGCGCGCCCCTCACACGCGCAAGCGCGCGCTCAGGCGAACGTCTGCACGTGCTCGAGAATCGCGCCCAGCATCGCCGCACCGAGCGACGCGCTGCGCGCGCCGTTCCAGCCGACGTGCTCGTCGGGCAGGTTCGCATTGTCCTTGAACGGCATCTCGAGCGTGAGCGACAGGCAGCCGAACCGATGGCCGATGTACTTCGACGCGAGCTTGAGCGCATCTTCCTTGTACTTGCCGGGCGGATAGCCGTGCTCGTCCTGGAAATCGGGGCTCGCGCGCTTGAACGCGCCGATGAACGCGCGCTGCTCGACACGCTGCTGCTCGGTGAAGCCCGGCAGCATCTCCGAGCCGGCCGCGAACACGTACGGCAGATCTTCGTCGCCGTGGATATCGAAGAAGAGATCGCAGCCGATCGCATGAATCGCGTCGCGCACGACGAGCACCTCGGGGCTGCGCTCGGCGTCGGGCTCCATCCATTCGCGATTCAGGTTCGCGCCCGCGGCGTTCGTGCGCAGGTTGCCGCGCACGCTGCCGTCCGGATTCATGTTCGACACGATGTAGAACGTCGCGCGATCGCAGAGCTTGCGCGCGACCGGATCGCCCGACCAGTCGCCCCAGCCGACAAGCCGCTTCACGAGCCCTTCGACGAACCATTCCGCCATCGATTCGCCCGGATGCTGGCGCGCGATGATCCACACCTTCTTCTTCGCGACGCCCGCTTCGTCGGGCGTGCCGAGCACGACGAGCGACATCGGCCGCCCTTCGACGGTGCGGCCCAGCTCGACGACGTTCGCGTGCGGCATCTGCTGAACCGCGCCGAGAAATTCCGAATGCCGCTCTTCGCTGTACGGCTCGAAGTACGCGTAATAGACGCTGTCGAAATCGGGCGTATGGTCGATCGTCAGCACCTGGCCGTCAAACGAAGTCGGCACGCGGAACCAGTTGACCCGGTCGTAGCTCGCGACCGCGCGATAGTTGCGCCAGCCGGCCGGATACGCGCACGCATCCGCGTTCTCGAACGTCATCACGCAGCGCTCGCCGCGCGCGCCCGTCAGGCGGAAATAGAACCACTGCGCGAACTCGGCGCGATTGTCGCCGCGCACGCGCAGCCGGATCGCATCCGCGCGCTCGCACGACAGGACATCGATCGCGCCCGCGTCGAAATTGCTCGTGATCGAGAGAGTCATGGCATCTCCTGGTTGCGGCGGCCGCGCCGGGCCGCCGGATGTGCGTCGCGGCCAGCTTGCCCGGCCGCCGAGAATTCAAGCGCCGACGCGCCGGCGAAACACGTAGGTGTCGTCGTTCGACGCGGCTTCGTCGAACGCATAGCCTTCCGACGCGAAATCCTTCAGCGCGTCGGGCGCGCCGATCCGCCCTTCGACGATGTAGCGCGCCATCAGCCCGCGCGCGCGCTTCGCGTGGAAGCTGATGATCTTGTAGCGGCCGTCCTTCCAGTCCTCGAACACCGGCGTGACGACGCGCGCATCGAGCAGCTTCGGCCTCACCGACTTGAAGTACTCGGCCGACGCGCAATTGACGAGCACGCGCGACGCGCCGTCGCGCGACTTCAGCTCGGCGTTCAGCGCCTGCGTGATCCGCCCGCCCCAGAACGCGTACAGATCCTTGCCGCGTGCGTTCGCGAAGCGCGTGCCCATTTCGAGCCGGTACGGCTGCAGCAGGTCGAGCGGCCGCAACAGCCCGTAGAGCCCCGACAGCACACGCACGTGCCGCTGCGCGTAGTCGAGATCGTCGGCCGACAGCGAGCGCGCGTCGAAGCCTTCGTAGACGTCGCCGTTGAACGCGAGCACCGCCTGCTTCGCGTTAGCGGGCGTCGACGTGCGCGACCACTGCGCGTAGCGCTGGAAATTCAGGCGCGCGAGCGGATCGGAAATGCTCATCAGCGTCCCGATCTGCTGCGGCGACAGGCGGCGCAGCTCGCCGATCAGCTCGGCCGCGTCGTCGGCGAACTGGGGCAGCGTGTGGGTGCGAACGTGAGGCGGGGTTTCGTAGTCGAGCGATTTCGCCGGGGAGAGAACGATTATCATAGGGGCTCGCCGGCACGCCGTGCCGCGCAATCAGACGAAAACCACCGATTGTAACGAATGCCCAGCCCCGACGCTTCCCGCGCCGGTCGTCGCGTGGTGCTCGATTCGAATGTCTGGATCGACATCCTCGTGTTCGACGACCCCGCCGCCCGCCCGATCCGCGATGCCCTTGAAACGGGCGCCATCACGGCGCTCATCGACGTCCGCTGCCTGGTCGAGCTCGAACGCGTGCTCGACTACCCGCAGTTCAAGGCGCGCGCGGTCGACAAGGCGGCCGCGCTCGCGGCGCTCGCGCGCCTGTCGGAGCGCGTCGCGGGGCCCGATCGCGGCGAATCGCGCGAATCGCGCGGGTCAGCCGCGACGAACGCCGACGGCGCGTCGGCGGCCGCATCGCCCGCGCACGCGCCCGATGCCCGGAATGCGCCGGGCGGACCGGACGGCCGGCACGCGCCGGACGCGCAAACGCGCCGCGCGAGCGCGCCGCCGTCAGGCGACGCGGCGGCGGCATCGCCCGCCGAAGACGCGCCGCCACGCCCGCTGCCGAAGTGCAAGGATCGCGACGACCAGAAATTCCTCGAACTCGCCTACGCGGCGCGCGCCGACTGGCTCATATCGAAGGACCGCGCGCTTCTGAAGCTCGCACGCCGCACCGAGCGCGATTTCGGATTCCGGATCGCGCAGCCCGCGCCGTTCGCGGCCAGCGCGCTCGCAGCCGACGCATCCGAGCCGGCATGAGCGACGCGCCGCCCCGACACTTTTCGCGCAAGCCACGATGAACGCACCGCACGACATGCCTACGACGCCCACTCTCCTCTCCCGCCTGCCCGACGTCGGCACGACGATCTTCACGGTCATGAGCGCGCTCGCCGCCGAAAAAGGCGCGGTCAACCTCGGCCAGGGCTTCCCCGATTTCGATTGCGATCCTCGCATCGTCGACGCGGTCGCGCGCGCGATGCGCGACGGCCACAACCAGTATCCGCCGATGGCGGGCGTCGCGCCGCTGCGCGAGGCGATCGCGGACAAGATCGAGCGGCTCTACGGCCGCCGCTACGACGCCGCGACCGAAATCACCGTGACGGCGGGCGCGACGCAGGCGCTCCTGACCGCGATCCTTTGCGCCGTGCATCCGGGCGACGAAGTGATCGTGGTCGAGCCGACCTACGACAGCTATCTGCCGTCGATCGCGCTCGCGGGCGCAACGGCCGTGTTCGTCACGCTCGACGCGCCCGACTATGCGATTCCGTTCGACAAGCTCGCCGCGGCGATCACGCCGAAGACGCGCGCGATCCTGATCAACACGCCGCACAATCCGACGGGCACCGTGTGGCGCGAAGCGGACATGCGCGCGCTCGAGGACATCGTGCGCGGCACCAATCTGCTGATCGTGTCCGACGAGGTCTACGAGCACATGGTCTACGACGGCGCGCGACACGAAAGCGTCGCCCGCCATCCGGAGCTCGCGGCGCGCAGCATCGTCGTGTCGAGCTTCGGCAAGACGTTCCACGTGACGGGCTGGAAGATCGGCTACGTCGCCGCGCCCGCGCCGCTGATGGCCGAGTTCCGCAAGGTGCACCAGTTCAACGTGTTCACGGTGAACACGCCGATGCAGTTCGGCATCGCCGAATACCTGCGCGACCCCGAGCCGTACCTGACGCTGCCCGCGTTCTATCAGAAAAAGCGCGACTTCTTCCGGGCCGGGCTCGCGAACACGCGCTTCAAGTTGCTGCCGTGCGCGGGCACGTATTTCCAGTGCGTCGATTATTCGGCGATCAGCGATTTGCCCGAGGCGGAATTCGCGAAATGGCTGACAGCCGAGATCGGCGTCGCCGCGATTCCGGTGTCGGCGTTCTATCACGAGCCGCACGAATCGGGCGTCGTGCGCTTTTGCTTCGCGAAGCGCGAGGCAACGCTCGCGACCGCGCTCGAACGGCTCGCACGCTTGTAAGTCACGACGATCCGGCGCGTGCGCGACTTTCGCGCGCGTCGCCGCAATCGTCCGTGCTCCGCGCGCGCTCGAGCGGCCCAACGGCTCGCGCCGCCGCGCGCGACGCGGCAAGGACACGCGACGCGCGCGACGGCGAACCGCCTTCGCGCGTCGTGCCCGCATCACGCCAGCATCACGCCCATCGTCGCGTCAGCTATCCTTCGCGAGCCCCGCGATGAACGCCTTGCGCTCTTCGCTCACGCGCTTCGCGGCCGGCCGCTCCTCCTCGATGCGCTTCACGTACGACTTCCAGTCGATCCCCGCGTCGGCGACGAAATCGCGGCCGTAGACAGCCTTCGTCGCGAGCGCGACGACCGGCAAATGGATGAACGCGGCGATATCGGCGATGCAGAACGCGTCGCCGAGCACGTAAGGCGAGAATTTCGCGAGCCGCTTGAAACCGTCCAGCGCGCGCGGCATGCGCTTCTCGACGTGCGCCTTCGTGCCGTCGCTCACCTGGCCGCCGAAGAACGCCTGCGGAAACAGCTCGCGCACGTTCCATTCGAGATACAGCTCGAGCACGGCCGTGATCTCGCGCGCCTTCGCCGCCGCGAACGGATCGGCCGGAAAGATGCGCTTGTCGGGATGGATCGCGGCGAGGTATTCGACGATCGCCTGCGATTCGCTGATCGCGCCGTGCTCGGTGAGCAGATACGGCACCTTGCCGAGCGGCGTGTCGACGAACAGCGCGGGATCATCGATCGGCAGCTTGACGAGCGTTTCGTCGAACGAAATGTCGTGCTCGAGCAGTACGAACTTGACCTTGTTGTAATAGTTGGACAACGGTAAGCCACAGAGCCGCAGCATCGAAGTCTCCTTCTTCATGGGAAAAGGGCCGCGCGCGATGTATCCCGCGCGTCGGTCGGCGTGACGCCGAAAAGCACGTTCATGCTAGTCTAAAGCAACTTCGAAACGCGCCGCGCGTTTCGAGCGCCGCTTCAAAACATGCCGGCCAAGCCGGCCGGGACGATGTCCGCCCGCGCGGCGCGCGAGCGCGGCGCATCGCGCCCGACGCCTGTCGCATTCAAGGAGACTCACCGCATGAGCGCAGAACTGCTCGCGTCGCGCCCGCCGGAAAGCGAATCGACGCTCGTCCTCACGCTGTCCAACCCCGGCGCGCGCAACGCGCTTCACCCCGACATGTACGCGGCCGGCCTCGAGGCGCTCAATACCGCCGAGCGCGATCCGTCGATCCGCGCGGTCGTGCTGACCGGCGCGGACCGCTTTTTCTGCGCGGGCGGCAACCTGAACCGGCTGCTCGACAATCGCGCGAAGGAGCCCGCCGTGCAGGCGGCGAGCATCGATCTGCTCGGCGAATGGGTCACCGCGATCAACACGGTGACGAAGCCCGTGATCGCCGCCGTGGAGGGCGCGGCGGCCGGCGCGGGCTTCTCGCTCGCGCTCGCGTGCGATCTCCTCGTCGCCGCCGACGACGCGAAGTTCGTGATGTCGTACGCACGCGTCGCGCTCACGCCCGACGGCGGGGGCTCGTGGTTCCTCGCGCGCGCGCTGCCCCGCGCGCTCGCGGCCGAGATCCTGTTCGAGGGCAAGCCGGCCGCCGCAACGCGGCTGCATGCGCTCGGCGTCGTGAACCGCCTGACGAAGCCGGGCGCCGCGCGCGACGAGGCGATCGCGTGGGCCGACGAGCTCGGCAGGATGTCGCCGAACGCGCTCGCGCGGATCAAATCGCTGATCGCCGACGCGCAGACGCAGCCGCTCGCCGCGCATCTCGCCGCCGAGCGCGATCACTTCGTCGCGTCGCTGCACCATGCGGACGCGCTCGAAGGCATCACCGCGTTCCTCGACAAGCGCGCTCCTATCTACAAACGCTAACGTCCACCCATGCCCTATCAATTGCCGAAGCGCCGCCGCATCTATCTGATGCGCCACGGCGACGTCACCTATTTCGATGCGAGCGGCCGCCCGTTCGACCAGGACGCCGTGCCGCTCAACGAGCGCGGCCGCATGCAGGCGCGCGCCGCCGGGCGCGTGTTCGCCGAGCAGAACGTGCGTTTCGACCGCGTGATCACGAGCGGCCTGCCGCGCACGATCGAGACCGCGCAGCGCGTGCTTGCCGAGGCCGGCCAGCAGCTCGACATCGATATCGAGCCCGCGTGGCGAGAGATCCGCGGCGGCTTTCTCGCCGACATCCCGCCCGAGGAACAGGAAGCCGCGTTCCTGCGCGTGCTCGACGGCATCGTCGCCGAGCACACGCGCTTTCTCGGCGGCGAGACGATCGGCGAGCTGATCGACCGCGTGCTGCCGCCGCTCGCCGCACTGCGCGCGAATCCGTCGTGGGACACGGTGCTGCTCGTGCTGCACGGCGGCGTGAATTGCGCGCTGCTCTCGCATGCGACGGTGCCCGGGCATCGGCTCTTCATCGGCACGCTGTCACAGTCGGCGGGCTGCATCAACGCGCTCGACGTCGGCGAGCGCGACGACGACTGGGTCGTGCGGCTCGTCAACTATTCGCCGCCCGAGGCGCTGCACCGCGACATGCGCAACACGACGATGGAAGTGCTGTACCACCAGTTCTTGCAGAGCACGCGCGAGTAGGCGCGTCGAACGGCCCCGGAGGAGACGATGGCAGCCGAGCACGATCCGCAGTCCAAGCCGACCGATTACGCCGCATTCGAAGGCACGCGCCCTGTCGGCGACGCGCAGCGCTTCGACGCCGACGCGCTCGCCGCGTGGCTCGCGAAGCACGTCGACGGCTTCGCCGGCCCGCTTTCCGTCGAGCAGTTCAAGGGCGGCCAGTCGAATCCGACGTTCAAGCTCGTCACGCCCGCGCGCAGCTACGTGCTGCGCGCGAAACCCGCGCCCGCGGCGAAGCTGCTGCCGTCCGCGCACGCGATCGAGCGCGAGTATCGGGTAATGGCCGCGCTCGCGGGCACGGACGTGCCCGTCGCGCGGATGCTCGCGCTTTGCGACGACGAAAGCGTGATCGGCCGCGCGTTCTACGTGATGGCGTTCGTCGACGGCCGCGTGCTGTGGGACCCGTCGCTGCCCGGCATGACGCCCGCCGAGCGCGGCCGCCATTACGACGAAATGAACCGCGTGATCGCCGCGCTGCATTCGATCGATCCGCACACGGTCGGGCTCGCCGACTACGGCAAGGCCGGCAACTATCTCGCGCGCCAGATCGCGCGCTGGAGCAAGCAGTACCTCGCGTCGGAGACCGAGCCGATCGACGCGATGCACCGGCTGATCGACTGGCTGCCGCGGCATCTGCGCCCGGAAGCCGAAACCGACGCGCGCGTGTCGATCGTGCACGGCGACTATCGGCTCGACAACCTGATCTTCGATCCGCACGCGCCGCGCGTGCTCGCCGTGCTCGACTGGGAACTGTCGACGCTCGGCGATCCGCTCGCCGACTTCGCGTATCACTGCATGGCGTGGCACGTCGCGCCGGAGAGCTTTCGCGGCATCGCGGGGCTCGATCTGCCGGCGCTCGGAATTCCCGACGAAACGCATTACGTCGCGCGTTACTGCGAGCGCACGGGCCTCACGATTCCCGAGAACTGGAACTTCTATCTCGCATACAACATGTTCCGGATCGCGGCGATCCTGCAAGGCATCATGAAGCGCGTCGTCGACGGCACCGCATCGAGCGCGCAGGCGCTCGACGCCGGCCGGCGCGCGCGGCCGATGGCCGAGCTTGCGTGGCGCTACGCGCAGCGCACGCGTTAGCGGCGCGCCCTTCCCTCACCGAACCGACCGACCAGCGAGGCAGCCATGCATTTCGATTACTCCCCGAAAGTCGACGCGCTGCGCGCGCGGCTCAACGCGTTCTTCGACGAGCACATCTTTCCGAACGAGCGCGCGTTCCACGAAGAGATCGCGCGCAACCGGCGCGCCGGCAACGCATGGCAGCCGGTGGAGCTGATCGAGACGCTGAAGCCGAAGGCGCGCGCGGCGGGCTTGTGGAACCTGTTCCTCCCCGCTTCGACGCGCGGCGCGGGTCTCACGAATCTCGAGTACGCGCCGCTTTGCGAAATCATGGGCCGTGTGCCGTGGGCGCCCGAAGTCTTCAACTGCAACGCGCCCGACACCGGCAACATGGAGACGCTCGAGCGTTACGGCACCGACGCGCACAAGGCGGCGTGGCTCGAGCCGCTCCTCGACGGCGCGATCCGCTCGGCGTTCCTGATGACGGAGCCCGAAGTCGCGTCGTCGGATGCGACGAACATCCGGACCCGCATCGAGCGCGACGGCGGCGACTACGTGATCAACGGTCACAAGTGGTGGTCGTCGGGCGCGGGCGATCCGCGCTGCAAGCTCTATATCGTGATGGGCAAGACGGACCCCGACGCGCCCCGCCACGCGCAGCAATCGATGATCCTCGTGCCGTCGGAGGCGCCCGGCGTCACCGTGCATCGGCCGCTCAACGTGTTCGGCTACGACGACGCGCCGCACGGCCACATGGAGATCACGCTCGAGAACGTGCGCGTGCCGGCGTCGAACCTGCTGCTCGGCGAAGGACGCGGCTTCGAGATCGCGCAGGGCCGGCTCGGGCCGGGCCGCATCCATCACTGCATGCGGCTCATCGGGCTCGCGGAGCGCGCGCTCGAGCTGATGTGCCGGCGTGCGTCGGAGCGGATCGCGTTCGGCAAGCCGGTCGCCGCGCAGACGGTCACGCAGGAGCGGATCGCCGAAGCGCGCTGCATGATCGAACAGGCGCGGCTCCTCACGCTGAAGACCGCGTACATGATGGACACCGTCGGCAACAAGGGCGCGCGCGGCGAGATCGCGATGATCAAGGTGGTTGCGCCGAACATGGCGTGCCAGGTGATCGACTGGGCGATCCAGGCGCACGGCGGCGGCGGCGTCAGCGACGACTTCCCGCTTGCGTATGCGTACGCGTCGGCCCGCACGCTGCGTTTCGCGGACGGGCCGGACGAGGTCCATCGCAACGCGATCGCGAAGCTCGAGCTCGCACGTCACGCGCCGCCGCCCGCCTGAGGCGCGCTTCGCGCCGCGAAGCGAACACCCGGCGGGCCATGCGCGCGGCCGCCCCGCCACCGTCCCTCGACGCCGCCGCGACGCGCCGCGTCCACTCCGGCTCCCGCGCCGACGCAACGCGCGGCCCCACACGTCCGTCGCGGAAAGAACCGCGATGCGCCACCGCGAATGGGCGGCAAACCACGCGCGGACCAAAGCCGCTAAGCGCCTGCCGCAAGTACTCGCGCACCTGCGGCAGGCGCGCGACGTTCGCTCCGGTGATCGTCAAGCCGTCCGTCGCCGAGCACCCTGCCGGCGACGCGAGTGCGGCGCCGTCGAGCGTATTCGCCACGCACACGATCTGGCCCGCCGCGCAGCCCGGCGCCTGCTGCAACGCGATCGGCGTGTCGCCGATCGACGCGAGCGCATTGCGCGACACGCGCAACTGGCAGACGTTGCCGAGCGCTCGTATGCCGGCGTACTGGACTCGGGAAATCCGGTTGTCGGTCACGGACACGCCCGTCGCCTTGCCCGACCAGGTGTTGACGTCGATCGCGGCCATGTAGGCCGGCGAGCGCGTGTTGTTCGGATCGGGCAATTCGATCTCCGACACCGTGTTGTTCGACACGATGACGTTGCGCGCATCGTAGGTGTTCCAGCCGTCCTCCTGCCCCACGAGGATTCCGGCGGCCTTCTGCACGTTCTGCACCGTGTTGCCGGTGATCGTCACGTCCGCTCCGCCGACCACGGTCGCGCCGCGCCCCCAGTGGTTGCCGAGCAGCTTGTTGTTCTGGATCAGCACGTTGCTGCTGAGCTTGCCGTCCGCCTGGTAGCTGACGACCGCGACCATGTCGTCGCCGGTGTTGCGCACCGTGTTGTCGCGCACCAGCACGTTGCGCGAACCGTACGTGGCGTGGATGCCGTCGGCCAGCGTGTCCTGGACGGTGTTGCCGACAATGGCGACGTCCGCGCCGCCGAACACGAAGATGCCCGCGCTCGCGCCGCCGCGCACCGTGACGTCGAGCACCTGAACGCCCGCGCCCGTCACGTCCACCTTCGCCGATTCCGGCGTCGACAGCCGCGTCGCGCCCGTGCCGACCAGCGTGACGCCGACGAGCGTCGAATTCTGGCCGCGCATCTCGATGGTCTGGTCGGCGTCGTTCGTCGCGACGAGCGTCGCGCCGTAGCCGGACACCACGACCTGCGTGTTCCTCACGATCAGCGAACGCCCGACGGCGTACTGCCCCGGCGCGAGCACGAGGCGCTGGCCGGTCTGCAACGCATCGAGCGCCCGTTGCAGCGCGTCGGCCTGGTCGCCGCCATTGCCCGCCGGATAGACGGTGACGTCGGCGGGCGCGGCCCATGCCCGCGCCGTGCCGCCGGCGGCGAGCGCCCACGCGGCGGCGAATACGGCGAGAACTCGCTGTGATCGGTTCATCATCGTCCCCTTCCTGATCGTTGTAAGGGCACGATATGTTTTCGAAAGGTCGCATGTCCGTGCGTCAAACCACACTCGCCTGCGCCGCGCGAACCCCGCTCAGAAATAATGCAGCGTGATGAACTCGGCCGCGCAGGCCGGCACCGGCTCGCCGCCCAGCTCGACCTCCACCGACACCGCCCAGACCGCCTGCACGCCGCCCTGCTTCGCCGGCCCCGTCTCCTTCAGCGCGAAGAGCGCACGCACGCGCGAGCCGACCGGCACCGGCTTCAGGAAGCGCACGCGATTCAGGCCGTAGTTCACGCCCATCCGCTGCTCGAAGCGCAGCGTGTCCGTCATCAGCGCCGGAATCAGCGACAGCGTAAGGAAGCCGTGCGCGATCGGGCCGCCGAACGGCGACTCGCGCGCGGCGCGCTCGGGATCGACGTGGATCCACTGATGATCGTCCGTCGCGGCGGCGAACCGGTCGACGCGCGCCTGGCCGACGTCGATCCAGCCGCTCGCGAGCGGCGCCGCGCCGACCCGCGCGCGCAGCGCATCGGCCGACGCGACGAGCGGCGGATCGCTCGCGCCCGCCGTCATGCGCCCCCCTGCGGCGAACGCAACCCGAAGATCACCTTCGAGCGCACGGTGATGACGGTCTCGCCCGCTTCGTTGACGCCCTCCCATTCGGTCGTCACGATCCCGCGATCCGGCCGGCTCGCGGACAGCCGCTTGTCGAGGACCTTGCTGTACATCGTGATCGTGTCGCCCGCGCGCACCGGCTTGATCCAGCGGATCTCCTCGATGCCGGGCGAGCCCATGCTCGTCGAGCCCTGCAGCACGTTGCGCACGAGCATGCCCATGAACACCGAGCACGTGTGCCAGCCGCTCGCGACGAGCCCGCCGAACATCGACGCCTTCGCCGCTTCCGAGTCGACGTGAAAAGGTTGCGGATCGTACGCCTGAGCGAACGTGACGATCTCGTCGTCCGTGAATCGATGCTTGCCGACTTCAGTGCTGCCGCCGACTTCCAGGTCTTCGTAACTGATACCCATCGAGCTTCTCCGTGAAATGAAACGGGCGGGGGGCGCCGCCCGCTCAGGCATCCTGCAGCGCCGCGAAATCCGGCAGCGACGCAAAGCGTGCGAGGTGATGATCGACGTCGCCGAGCGTCGTTTCGATGATCGACAGGCGCTTGAACAGATGCGCGGCCGCGACTTCATCGGTGACGCCCATCCCGCCGTGCAGTTGCACCGCCTGCTGGCCGACGAAGCGCGCGGCCTGGCCGACGCGGACCTTCGCCGCCGACACCGCCTTGCGGCGCGCGTTCGCATCGTCGCTCGCGTAGCGCACCGCCGCGAGATACGTGAGCGAGCGCGCCTGCTCGGCGTGGATCAGCATGTCGACCATCCGGTGCTGCAGCGCCTGGAAGCGCGCGATCGGCACGCCGAACTGCTGGCGCGTCTTCGTATAGTCGAGCGTCGCGCGGTTGAGCGCGTCGAGCGCGCCGATCGCTTCGCCGCACAACAGCACGATCCCGTAATCCGCGATCCGCTCGAGTGCGGCCGCGTCGCGCTCGCCGCCCGCGAGCGCGCGCGCGGGCGTGTTCGACAGGCGGATCGTCGCCGCGCGCTGGCCGTCGATCGTCCGGTAGTCGACGACGTCCGCGCCCGCCGCGCCGCGTGCGATGGCGAACAGACCGATCGCGCCGTTCGGCAGCCGCGCGGGCGCGATCAGCACGTCCGCCTGCGCGCCGTGCCGGACGACCGACTTGACGCCGCTCAGCACGAATGCTTCGCCGTCGGGCCGCGCGGTCGTCTCGATCGCGAACAGATCGTGGCGCGCGTGCGGCTCGTGGAACGCGACCGCGAGCTTCGCGTCGCCCTGCGCGACACGCTCGAGGAGCGCGGCGTCCTCGCCGCCGCCCGAGCCCGCGACGCGCACCGCCTCGATCCCGACCGCCGTCGCCCAATAGGGCTCGACGACGAGCGCGCGCCCGAGCTCCTGCGTCGCGACGAGCATGTCGACGGCGCCGCCGCCGAAGCCGCCGTGCGCTTCGGGCACGGGCAGCGCGGTAAGGCCGAGCTCGGCGAACGCGCGCCACTGGTCGGCGGATACGCCCGCGTCCGAATGGACGATCGCGCGCCGCGCGTCGAAGCCGTAGCGCTCGTCGAGATACCGGCGCAGCGCGTCCGCGAATTGCTGTTGTTCTTCGCTGAAGGTGAAGTTCATGGCGGCGCTCCTCACAGTCCGAGAATCATCTGCGCGATGATGTTCTTCTGGATTTCGTTCGAACCGCCGTAGATCGACGTCTTGCGGTAGTTGAAGTAATACGCGGCGAGCGGCGCCGCGTCGTCGTCGCCCGCGACGCTGTGCTCGCGCTCGCCTTCGAGGAACGGCGCGTCGAACGGCGCGGCGAGCGGCCCGATCGCGTCGACCATCAGCTCGGTCAGCGCCTGCTGGATCTCGGTGCCCTTGATCTTCAGCATCGACGCCTCGGGCCCCGGCCCGCGCCCGCTCGCCTCGCTGCTGACGACGCGCAGCACCGTCACTTCCAGCGCCATCAGCTCGATCTCGAGCGCGGCGATCTTCGCGGCGAACACGGGATCGGCGATGAGCGGCTTGCCGTTCTTGCGCTCGCGCGACGCGATGCGCTTGAGGAAATCGAGCTCGCGCTTCGACGCGCCGACGCGCGCGATCCCGCTGCGCTCGTGCCCGAGCAGATACTTCGCATAGGTCCAGCCGCGATTTTCCTCGCCGACGAGATTCTCGACGGGCACCTTCACGTCCTCGAAGAACACTTCGTTGACTTCGTGATCCTCGTCTAGCGTGATGATCGGGCGCACGGTGATGCCGGGCGATTTCATGTCGATCAGCAGGAACGAGATCCCTTCCTGCTTCTTCGCTTCGGGATCGGTGCGCACGAGGCAAAACATCATGTCGGCGTACTGGCCGAGCGTCGTCCAGGTCTTCTGGCCGTTGACGACGTAATGATCGCCGCGGCGTTCGGCGCGCGTGCGCAGCGACGCGAGATCCGAGCCCGAGCCGGGCTCCGAGTAGCCCTGGCACCACCAGTCGGTGCCGTCGAGAATTCGCGGCAGATAGTGGCGCTTTTGCGCTTCGCTGCCGTACTTCATCAGTACCGGCGCGACCATCGACACGCCGAACGGCAGCACGGGCGGCGCGCCGATTCGCGCGCACTCCTCATCCCAGATGTGGCGCTGCGTCGCGTTCCAGCCGGGACCGCCGTACTCGGCGGGCCACGCGGAAGCGGACCAGCCTCGCGCGCCGAGCAGCCGGTGCCAGCTCGCGAAATCGTCGCGATTCAGACGCTTGTGGTTGAGAACCTTGTCGCGCAGCGCGCGAGGCAGATTCGCCTCGAGCCAGGCGCGGACTTCGGCGCGGAACGCGTCGTCGGCGGGGGAATAATCGAGATCCATGCGCAGTGTCTCCTCTGACCGCACCGGCGGCCGCCTGCGGCCGCGCAGCGATCAGCGATCGATCACTGCAGAGGCTCTTTCAGCGCGGCGGGAACCGGCAGCGGCATCACGTCGATGCCCTCTTCGGCCAAGGCTTGCGCGTCTTCGGGCGTGGTCACGCCGCGAATGTTGCGCGCGGGCGCTTCGTTGTAATGAATGCGCCGCGCTTCCTCGGCGAAGCGCTCGCCCACGTTCTCGGTCTTCGCGAGCACCTCGCGCAGCGCACGCATCGCCTGCGCCTGCAGTTCGCGCGGATCGACCGGCTGCGCCTGCGTCGCACCCGACAAATTCAGGCGCGGCGCGGACGGCATGCGGCTGACCTCGGTCGCACCGCAAGCCGGACATTCGACCAGCTTGCGGGACAACTGCGCTTCGAACTCATCGGCCGACGCGAACCAGCCTTCGAACCGATGGCCTTGCGGGCACTGTAAATCGAGGACCTTCATGCTGAATCAGGGCGTGCTGCCAGTGTATCGCAAATGGAAATTTTTTGAACGATCGTGCTAAATTCAGTCCGAAAAAGGACGCGATCGAGCGAACCGTCGCACCGATTGTATCCCTTCGCAAAATGTCCCGCTCGGCCCGACTTTATGGCCGGATCGCGTCGCCGAGCGGCCACGCGCCGGACATCGCCTTCTCCAGCCACATCGTGCCGATGATCGTCTTGACGTCGCTGATCCGGCCGGTGCGCACCCATTCGAGCAGATCCGGCAACGTCGCCGTGAACGTCTCGAGGAACTCGCCGTCGTCGAGCTTGCGCTCGCCCGCCGTCAGGCCGCGCGCGAGATAGACGTCGATGAATTCCGTCGAATACGAAATGATCGGATGAATCCGCGTGAGGAACACGTACTCGCGCGCGCTATAGCCGGTTTCCTCGCGCAGCTCGCGAACCGCGCATGCGAGCGCGCCTTCGTCCGGATCGAGCTTGCCCGCCGGAAATTCGGCCATCACCTTGCCGATCGGATAGCGGTACTGGCTCTCCATCAGCACACGGCCGTCGTCGAAGAGCGGAATGACCATCACGGCGCCCGGATGCGTCACGTATTCGCGGGTCGCATGCTTGCCGTCGGGCAGGCGCACCGTATCGCGCCTGACCTTCAGGAACGAGCCGTCGTAGACGGCTTCGCTTTCGATGCAGGTTTCGGTGAGGGTGGCGTCGTGATTCGGCAAGTCGGCCATCGGCGGCTCCGCAGTGGGGCGCGACGGCCTACGCCGTCAGCGCCGTTTGACGAGATACTGGAACGTGAAGCCGGGAAACGCGAACACCACGAAAAGACTGAAGGTGATCGCGTAGAACTGCCAGCCCTGTTCGAAGCGGTTGCCGGCGCGCGATTCGAGCCAGAAGCCCAGCGCGCCGACGACGAAATACAGCACGATCAGCTCGCCGATCCGCAGCCATGCGCTCTTTTTCGCCGTCGCCCCGCTCTTGAGCGGCACGACGGCGAACAGGCGCTGATTCAGGAACGGCAAGTTGGCGCCGGCGAGCGCCAACAGCACGATGAACCAGCCGGCCGCCGACATTACAGCGGCAGCGTGTGGCTGATCGCCTGCAGGCAGACCGTCATCAGCGGGCCCGGCACGATGCCGAGCACGACGACGGCGAGGCCGTTCAGCACGAGGATCGTGCGCTTGCACGCGTCGCCCGCGATCGGCGTCGTGTCCTGCGGCGCGTCGAAGTACATCAGCTTGACGATGCGCAGATAGTAGAACGCACCGAACAGCGACGTGATGACGGCAAGCACGGCGAGCCACGTGAGGCCGGCGTTGACCGTCGCCTCGAGGACTGCGAGCTTCGCGTAGAAGCCGACCGCCGGCGGAATGCCGGCGAGCGAGAACATCATCACCATCATCACGAACGCGAACACCGGGCTGCGCTTGTTGAGGCCCTTGAAGTCGTCGAGCGTTTCGGCTTCGAAGTCGCGACGGGCGAGCAGCATCACGACGCCGAACGAGCCGAGCGTCGTCACGAGGTAGACGATCATGTAGAACATCGCCGAGCTGTACGCGCTCGCCGCCGACGCCGGATTGCCGTTGACGACGCCCGCGAGCAGGCCGAGCAGCACGAAGCCCATGTTCGAGATCGCCGAGTACGCGAGCATCCGCTTGATGTTGCGCTGGACGATGCCGGTGATGTTGCCGACGATGAGCGACAGCGCCGCGAGGATCACGAGCATTTCCTGCCAATCGACCGCGAGCGGCAACAGGCCCATCACGAGGAAGCGCAGGCCCCACGCGAACGCCGCGACCTTCGGGCCGCCGCCGACAAAGAGCGTCATCGCGGTCGGCGCGCCCTGGTAGACGTCCGGCACCCACATGTGGAACGGCACCGCGCCGAGCTTGAACGCAACGCCCGCGACGATGAAGATCACGCCGAACAGCAGCACCGCGTCGTTGATGCGGCCCGATGCGACCGCCTTCAGCACTTCGTTCAGCTCGAGCGAACCCGTCGCGCCGTACAGCATCGAGATCCCGTACAGCACGAAACCCGAGGCGAGCGCGCCGAGCACGTAGTACTTCATCGCCGCTTCGCTCGATTGCGCCGCGTCGCGGCGCAGCGCGATCACCGCGTACAGCGACAGCGACATCAGCTCGAGGCCGAGGTACAGCGTCAGGAAGTTGTTGCCCGAGATCATCACGAGCTGGCCGAGCAGCGAGAACATGCCGAGCAGGAACACGTCGCCGCGGAACAGGTCGCGATCCTCGAGATACCTGCGCGAGTAGACGAGCGTCACGGCGAAGCCGATCGACACCACCGCCTTCATCGCGCTCGCGAACGAATCGACGACGACCATCCGCGAGAAGAAGTAGTACTGCTGCGGGTCGAGCGCTTGCAGCGCGAACCACACGCCCGCCGCGGCCGACGCGACGACCGCGATCAGATACGTGAGGCGGCGGCCGGCCGCGCCGACGAAGGTGTCGTTCAGCCACGCGACGACGATGGCGACCATCACCAGCGCATCAGGCAACAGGACATTCATAGGTGCGTTTTGCATGATCTTTGTATCCTCCGCTCGGGCTTACTGGGCCAGCGGCAGTTTCGACTGCGCGACGTGGGAGAGGAGGTTTTCCACGGAAACGTGCATCACGTCGGTAAAGGGCTTCGGATAAAGGCCCATCAGCAGCGTGAACGCGGCGAGCACGGCGAGCATCGTGAATTCGCGGCGGCTGATGTCCTTCAGCTTCGCAACGTGATCGTTCGCCACCGCGCCGAAGTACACGCGCTTGTACATCCACAGCGTGTACGCCGCACCGAGAATCAGCGTGAACGCCGCGCCGAACGCGATCCAGAAATTGAACTGGACGGCGGCGAGGATCACCATGAACTCGCCGACGAAACCCGACGTGCCCGGCAGGCCGCAGTTGGCCATCGAGAACAGCATCGCGAACGCGGCGAACTTCGGCATCACGTTGACGACGCCGCCGTAATCGGCGATCTGGCGCGAATGCACGCGGTCGTACAGCACGCCGATGCAAAGGAACATCGCGCCCGACACGAAGCCGTGCGAGATCATCTGGACGATCGCGCCTTCGACGCCAAGCTGGTTGAAGATGAAGAAGCCGAGCGTGACGAAGCCCATGTGCGCGATCGACGAATATGCGACGAGCTTCTTCATGTCCGCCTGCACCATCGCGACGAGGCCGATGTAGATCACCGCAATCAGCGACAGCGCGATCACGACGGGCGCGAAGAAGTGGCTCGCGTCCGGCGTAATAGGCAGGGAGAAGCGCAGGAAACCGTATGCGCCGAGCTTCAGCATGATCGCGGCCAGCACGACCGAGCCGCCCGTCGGCGCTTCCACGTGCGCGTCCGGCAGCCAGGTGTGCACCGGCCACATCGGCACCTTCACCGCGAACGCGAGGAAGAACGCGATGAAGAGCAGCACCTGCGGCGTCATCGCGATCTTCGCGTTCTGCCACGTAGCCAGGTCGAACGAATGCGTTTCCGTGTACAGGTAGATCAGCGCGACCAGCATCAGCAGCGAGCCGGCGAGCGTGTACAGGAAGAACTTGAACGCCGCGTACACGCGGTTCGGGCCGCCCCACACGCCGATGATGATGTACATCGGAATCAGCGTCGCCTCGAAGAACACGTAGAACAGCAGGCCGTCAGCCGACGAGAACACGCCGATCATGATCCCCGAGAGGATCAGGAACGCGGCGAGATACTGCGACACGTGCTCGGTGATCACCTCCCAGCCGGCGATCACGACGATCACCGTGATGAGCGCGGTCAGCACGACGAACCACATCGAGATGCCGTCGACGCCCAGGTGATACGTGATGTTGAAACGTTCGATCCAGCTCGTTTGCTCGACGAACTGCAGCGCGGCGGTGCTCGAGTCGAAGCCCGTGATCAGCGGGATCGTGACGGCGAGGCCGGCGAGCGAGCCGATCAGCGCGATCCAGCGCGCCGCGCCCGGATTCTTGTCGGAGCCGACCGCGAGCACGATGAGGCCGAAGACGATCGGCAACCAGATCGCGGTACTGAGAATCGGAAAAGAGTGCATTAGTCGTCCCCGCCTTATTTGCCGCCAAGCGTTACAAACAGGGTCAGGAGCCCCAGCATGCCGATGATCATGGCGAACGCGTAGTGATAGATGTAACCGGATTGGAGGAAGCGGATCACGCCGGCGAACCAGCCGATGAAGCGCGCGCTGCCGTTGACGAGGCCGTCGATCACCACGACGTCGCCTTCCTTCCACAGACCGCGGCCGATCGCGACCGAACCCTTCGCGAACACGACCTCGTTGATCTTGTCCATGTAGTACTTGTTGTCGAGCAGCGTGTAGATCGGACCGAACGCGCGACGGATCGCGGCCGGCAGATCCGGGCGCTTCAGGTACAGGAACCACGCGACGACGACGCCCGCGAGCGCGAACCAGAGCGGCAGCGACGAGATCGAATGCAGACCGAGCGCCGCCCAGCCGTGGAACTCCTCCGCCATCTCGGCGAGCGCCGGGTGGTTCTGGCCGATGAAGATCACCTTGTCGAACGCGACGCCGTGCTGGAAGAAGTCGCCGTACAGCATCGGGCCGATCGCGATCGCACCGATGACGACCGACGGAATCGCGAGCAGCACGAGCGGCAGCCAGACAACCCAAGGCGTTTCGTGCGGTTCGTGCGCGTGGCCGTGACCATGGTCATCATCATGGCCGTGATGCGCGGCCGATTCGGCGCCGTGGTTGTTGCCGAATTCCTTCGGATGACGGAAGCGCTCTTCGCCGTGGAAGACGAGGAAGTACATCCGGAACGAATACAGCGCGGTGACGAACACGCTCGCGACGACCGCGAAATACGCGAAGCCCGAGCCCGGCAGGTGCGACAGCTTCACCGCGTCGATGATCGAGTCCTTCGAGTAGAAGCCCGAGAAGAACGGCGTGCCGATCAGCGCGAGCGAGCCGACGAGCGACGTGATCCACGTGATCGGCATGTATTTGCGCAGGCCGCCCATGTTGCGCATGTCCTGATCGTGGTGCATGCCGATGATCACCGAGCCCGCGCCGAGGAACAGGAGCGCCTTGAAGAACGCGTGCGTCATCAGGTGGAACACGGCGACCGGGTACGCGGACACGCCGAGCGCGACCGTCATGTAGCCGAGCTGCGACAGCGTCGAGTAAGCGACGACGCGCTTGATGTCGTTCTGGACGATGCCGAGGAAGCCCATGAAGAGCGCCGTGATCGCGCCGATCACCGTGATGAACGACAGCGCGGCGTCGGACAGCTCGAAGAGCGGCGACATGCGCGTGACCATGAAGATGCCGGCCGTCACCATCGTCGCCGCGTGAATCAGCGCGGAGATCGGCGTCGGGCCTTCCATCGAGTCGGGCAGCCACACGTGCAGCGGGAACTGCGCGGATTTACCCATCGCGCCGATGAAGAGGCAAATGCACGCGACGGTCAGCAGGCCCCACTGGGTGCCCGGAAAATGCAGCGCCGCGAGTTCCGCGCGCTTCGCGAACACTTCGCCGTAGTTCATCGAGCCCGCGTACGCGAGGATGAGGCCGATGCCGAGCAAAAAGCCGAAGTCGCCGACGCGGTTCACGAGGAACGCCTTCATGTTCGCGTAGATCGCGCTCTCACGCGTGAAGTAGAAGCCGATCAGCAGGTACGACACGAGCCCCACCGCTTCCCAGCCGAAGAACAGCTGCAGGAAGTTGTTGCTCATCACGAGCATCAGCATCGAGAACGTGAAGAGCGAAATGTACGAGAAGAAGCGCTGATAGCCGTCCTCTTCCGACATGTAGCCGATCGTGTAGACGTGCACCATCAGCGACACGAACGTGACGACCACCATCATCATCGCGGTCAGCGTGTCGACGAGGAAGCCTACCTCGAGCTTCAGCGAGCCGACGTTCATCCATTCGTAGACGGTCGCGTTGTAGCTCGCGCCGTCCAGCACCTGGAAGAACACCATCGCGGAAAGGATGAACGAGATCGCGACGCCGAGAATCGTCACGCGGTGCGCGCCTTTGCGGCCCACCGCGTTGCCGAACAGCCCCGCAATCAGCGAGCCGGCCAGCGGAGCGAGCGGAATCGCCAGCAGCAGGTTTTCATTGAGTGTCGTTGACATAACAGCGTTGCCTGAAATTAACCTTTGAGCTGATCGAGATCCTCGACATTGATCGTGTCGAGCTTACGGAACAGAGTCACCAGAATCGCGAGGCCGATCGCGGCTTCCGCTGCGGCGACGGTCAGCACGAAGAACACGAAGATCTGGCCGTGCACGTCGCCCAGGTAGTGCGAGAACGCGACGAAGTTGGTGTTCACCGCGAGCAGCATCAGTTCGATCGCCATCAGGATGATGATGATGTTGCGGCGGTTCAGGAAAATCCCGACGATCGCGATCGCGAACAGGATCGCGCCGAGCACGAGGTAATGAGCCAAGGTCAACATAGATTCTTCTCCTCCGCTTAGCCGTTGTTCCCGCCCGACGCGGCGTCGCTCGCGGCGGTTTCCGGCTGCGGCTTGTCGGCTTGCATCTTCACGAGGCGCACGCGATCCTCGCGGCGCACCTTCACCTGCTCGGACACGCGCTGGCGCTTGCTGTCCTTGCCCTTCTGCGCGGTCAGCGCGACTGCGGCGATGATCGCGACGAGCAGCACGAGCCCCGCGATTTCGAACGCGAAGATGTAGTCGGTGTAGATGACCTTGCCGATCAGCTTCGTGTTCGGCATGCCGGCGAGCGCGCCCGCGGCCATGTCGCGCACGGGCGAGGCCGTCGCGCCGTAGCCGCGCCAGAGGATCAGCGCCGTCTCGACGACGATGATCGCGCCGATCACGGTCGCCATCGGCACGAAGCGCTTGAAGTCTCGGCGCAGCACGTCGACGTTGATGTCGAGCATCATCACGACGAAGAGGAACAGCACCATCACCGCGCCCACGTAGACGAGCACCAGCAGGATCGCGAGGAACTCGGCCTCGAGCAGCATCCAGATCGCGGCCGCGTTGAAGAACGCGAGCACGAGGAAGAGCGCAGACGCCACCGGGTTGCGCGAAGTGATCACCTTCAGCCCCGACACCACGAGGAGCAGCGAGAAGATGTAGAAGAGTACGGTCGTGAAGTCCATGATTACCGGTTCATCATTAGGCCATTGTCAGGCGCGGTTGGCTGGCACCGCCGGGCGTGCCGCGGCTTCGCCGCAGCTTGCCGGCCCGCTCCCGGGCCGGCGCATCGGATTAGCGATACCGCGCATCGGCGGCCTTCGCGGCCGCGATCTCCTTCTCGTAGCGATCACCCACCGCGAGCAGCATTTCCTTCGTGAAGTACAGATCGCCGCGCTTCTCGCCGTGGTATTCGAGGATCTGCGTCTCGACGATCGAATCGACCGGGCAGCTCTCCTCGCAGAAACCGCAGAAGATGCACTTCGTCAGGTCGATGTCGTAGCGCGTCGTGCGGCGGGTGTTGTCCGCGCGCGTCTCCGATTCGATCGTGATCGCCATGGCCGGGCACACCGCTTCGCACAGCTTGCACGCGATGCACCGCTCCTCGCCGTTCTCGTAGCGCCGCAGCGCATGCAGCCCGCGAAAGCGCGGCGAAATCGGCGTCTTCTCCTCGGGGAACTGCACGGTGAACTTGCGCTTGAACGTGTAGCGCCCCGTCAGCGCGAGTCCCTTCAGCAGCTCGGTCAGGAAGAAGGTCTTAAAAAAATGTTGGATTGCCGTCATGATTTCGTCCGCCCCTTATTTCCAGATATTCAGCGGCGACATCATCCAGAAACCGACCACGATCACCCAGATCACGCAGACCGGCAGGAATACCTTCCAGCCGAGGCGCATGATCTGGTCGTAGCGGTAGCGCGGGAACGTCGCACGGGCCCAAATGAACACCGACAGCAGCGCGAAGACTTTCAGCACCAGCCAGAAGATGCCCGGAATGAACGACAGGAATTCGAACGGCGCATCCCAGCCGCCGAGGAACAGCGTCGCCGCAAGCGCCGAGATCACGATCATGTTGATGTACTCGGCGAGGAAGAACAGCGCGAACGCCATCCCCGAGTAGTCGATCATGTGACCCGCGACGATTTCCGACTCGCCTTCCACCACGTCGAACGGGTGGCGGTTCGTCTCGGCGATGCCCGAGATGAAATAGATGACGAAGACGGGCAGCAGCGGCAGCCAGTTCCACGACAGGAAGTTGACGCCGTGGCCCGCGAAGAAGCCGTGTTGCTGCGAGCCGACGATCTCCGACAGGTTCAGGCTGCCCGCCGTCATCAGCACGAGCACGAGCGCGAAGCCCATCGAGATTTCGTACGACACCATCTGCGCGGCCGCGCGCATCGCGCCGAGGAACGCGTACTTCGAGTTCGACGCCCAGCCGGCGAGAATCACCGCGTAGACGCCGATCGACGAGATCGCCATCGCGTACAGCAGCCCCGCGTTGACGTTCGCGAGCACCGCGCCCGCCTGGAACGGGATCACCGCCCACACGGCGAACGCCGGCACGACCGTCATGACGGGCGCGATCAGATACAGCCAACGGCTCGCGGCCGTCGGATGAATCACTTCCTTCAGCAGCAGCTTCAGCACGTCGGCGATCGGCTGCAAGAGGCCCGCAGGGCCGACGCGGTTCGGACCGAGACGCACGTGCATCCAGCCGATCAGCTTGCGCTCCCACAGAATCAGGTACGCGACGCTCAGCAGGATCGCGACGGCGACGACGAGGATGCGCACGAGCGCCCACACCGTCGGCCATGCGACGCCGAGAAGCTGGGCTCCGCCCGAGTTGATCGTATCGAACAAGCTCATTTACGCCTTCTCCACCACCAGTTCACCGGACAGGCTGCCGAGCGCTGCGCCGGCAGGCGTGGCCGCCGACACGCGAACGACGGCTTCCGCAAGATTCTCGTCGCGCACGGCCGGCAACTGCACCGTGCGATCGCCCTGGCGCACGCGCACCGCGTCGCCGTTCTTCAGACCGAGCTTGTCGAACAGCGCGGCGGGCAGGCCCACCTTGTGCGCCGTCTTCGCGGCGGCCGTCAGGTGCAGCGCGCCCGCGCGGCGCGACAGCGCGTCGGCATGATAGATCGGCACGTCGGCGAGGCGCTCGAGGCCCCCGTTGGCCGCCTTCGCGGCCGCGCGCGCCGGCGCCGCCGCGGTCTTGTTCGACAGGCGCGGCGCGATCTCGCCGTCGCCGAGCGCGGCGAGGCGCACTTCTTCCGACGTCTCGTATTCGAAGTTCGGCAGGCCGAGCAGGCTGCCGAGCACGCGCAGCACCTTCCACGCGGGGCGCGTGTCGCCGAGCGGACGCACGACGCCGTTGAACGACTGCGCGCGGCCCTCCGCGTTCACGTACGTGCCGGCCGTCTCGGTGAACGGCGCGATCGGCAGCAGCACGTCCGCGTAATCGAGGCCGTACTTGAACGGCGACAGCACGACGACCGTCTCCGCCTGCTTCAGCGCGGCGATCGCCTGCGCCGGATCGGCGGTGTCGAATTCGGGTTCGACGTTCAGGAGCACGTAGCCCTTGCGCGGCTGCGCGAACGCGTCGCGCGCGTTCAGGCCGTTCGCGCCCGGCAGCGCGCCGACGAGGTGCGCGCCGACCGTGTTCGCCGCTTCCGTCAGGAAGCCGAGCGTCGCGCCCGTGTTGTCCGCGATCCACTGCGCGATCGCGTGGATCTGCGCGAATTGCGGATGCTGGACCGCGCTGTTGCCAAGCAGCACGACGCGGCGCTCGCCGTTGACGAGCGATTGCGCGACCGCTTGCGCCGCGGCCGACGCGTCGACGCCCGCGAGCGCGTCCGGCAGCGCGACGCCGCGCGCCTGCGCGACGGCGGCCGCGATGCCCGCAAGCGTGTCGAGCCATGCCGACGGCGCGGCGACGATGCGTTGCGCGGTGGGGATCAGCGCGTCGTCGCCCGTCGCGTGCAGCAGGTGCAGCTTCGCGCCGCTCTTCGCCGCCTGGCGCAGACGCGCCGCGAAGAGCGGATGATCGCGACGCAGGAACGAGCCGACGACGAGCGCGGCATCGACATCCGACAGATCGGCGATCGGCATGCCGAGCCACGGCGCGCCTTGCGCGGCCGCGGAGAAATCGGTCTGACGCAGACGGAAGTCGACGTTCGGCGTCTTCAGCTCGTGCGCGAGCTGCTTGAGCAGGAACAGTTCCTCGACCGTGCTGTGCGGGCTCGCGAGCGTGGCGAGCGCGGACGCGCCGTGGTCGTCGCTGATGCCCTTCAGGCCGCGCGCGACGTATTCGAGCGCGGTCTGCCAGTCGACTTCGCGCCACTCGCCGCCCTGCTTGATCATCGGCTTGGTCAGGCGCTCGTCGCTGTTCAGGCTTTCGTACGAGAAGCGGTCCTTGTCCGAGATCCAGCACTCGTTGACGGCTTCGTTCTCGAACGGCAGCACGCGCATCACGCGGTTGTTCTTCACTTGCACGACGAGGTTCGCGCCGACGGAATCGTGCGGGCTCACCGATTTGCGGCGCGACAGCTCCCACGTGCGGGCGCTGTAGCGGAACGGCTTGCTCGTCAGCGCGCCGACCGGGCACAGGTCGATCATGTTGCCCGACAGCTCGGAGTCGACCGTCTTGCCGACGAACGTCGTGATTTCCGAATGCTCGCCGCGGCCCAGCATGCCGAACTCCATCACGCCGGCGATTTCCTGGCCGAAGCGCACGCAGCGCGTGCAATGGATGCAGCGCGACATCTCTTCCATCGAGATGAGCGGGCCGACGTCCTTGTGGAACACGACGCGCTTTTCTTCCGCATAACGCGACGTCGACTTGCCGTAGCCGACCGCGAGATCCTGCAGCTGGCATTCGCCGCCCTGATCGCAGATCGGGCAGTCGAGCGGATGGTTGATGAGCAGGAACTCCATCACCGACTGCTGCGCCTTCACGGCCTTGTCGGATTGCGTATGGACGATCATGCCGGCCGAGACGGGCGTCGCGCACGCGGGCACGGCCTTCGGCATCTTCTCGACTTCGACGAGACACATCCGGCAGTTGGCCGCAACCGACAGCTTCTTGTGATAGCAGAAGTGAGGAATGTACGTGTCCGCCTTGTGCGCAGCCTGGATCACCATGCTGCCTTCGGGCACCTCGACCTTCTTGCCGTCTATTTCAAGTTCAACCATGATGGTGAATGGTCCTTAACCTATTACCGCTCGCCCGCGTCCGCTCGACCGGGCGCTCGAATTCTGCAATCGGGTTGCGCCGTCAGGCCGCGGCCGCGTGCGCGTGGCCGCCGACCATGCAGCGCTTATGCTCGACGTGGTACGCGAACTCGTCCCAGTAGTGCTTGAGCATCCCGCGCACCGGCATCGCCGCCGCGTCGCCGAGCGCGCAGATCGTGCGGCCCATGATGTTCTCCGCGACCGAGTTCAGCAGATCCAGGTCTTCCTGGCGGCCTTCGCCGTGCTCGATGCGGTTCACGACGCGGTACAGCCAGCCCGTGCCTTCGCGGCACGGCGTGCACTGGCCGCACGACTCTTCGTAATAGAAGTACGACAGGCGCAGGAGCGAACGCACCATGCAGCGCGTCTCGTCCATCACGATCACCGCGCCGGAGCCGAGCATCGAGCCCGCCTTCGCGATCGAGTCGTAGTCCAGATCGGTCTGCATCATGATGTCGCCCGGAATCACCGGCGCCGACGAGCCGCCCGGAATCACCGCCTTGATCTTCTTGCCGCCGCGCATGCCGCCCGCGAGCTCCATCAGCGTCGCGAACGGCGTGCCGAGCGGCACTTCATAGTTGCCCGGACGCTCGACGTCGCCCGATACCGAGAAGATCTTCGTGCCGCCGTTGTTCGGCTTGCCCATCTCGAGATAATTCTGCGGACCGACTGCGAGCAGGAACGGCACCGCGGCGAACGTCTCGGTGTTGTTGATCGTGGTCGGCTTGCCATAGACGCCGAAGCTCGCCGGGAACGGCGGCTTGAAGCGCGGCTGGCCCTTCTTGCCTTCGAGCGATTCGAGGAGCGCGGTTTCCTCGCCGCAGATGTACGCGCCGTAACCATGGTGCGCGTGCAGCTGGAACGAGAAATCCGAGCCCATGATCTTCTCGCCGAGGAAGCCCGCGCGGCGCGCTTCCTCGAGCGCCGCTTCGAAGCGCCGATACACTTCGAAGATCTCGCCGTGGATGTAGTTGTAGCCGACGGTGATGCCCATCGCGTATGCGCCGATGGCCATGCCTTCGATCAGCGCGTGCGGATTCCAGCGCAGGATGTCGCGATCCTTGAACGTGCCCGGCTCGCCTTCGTCCGAATTGCAGACGAGATACTTCTGGCCCGGGAACTGACGCGGCATGAAGCTCCACTTCAGGCCGGTCGGGAAACCCGCGCCGCCGCGGCCGCGCAGCCCCGACGCCTTCACGTCGGCAATCACCTGCTCGGGCGGAATCTTTTCTTCGAGGATGCGGCGCAGCTGCTTGTAGCCGCCGCGCGCGACGTAGTCTTCGAGATGCCAGTTCTCGCCGTCGAGGCCGGCGAGGATCAGCGGTTTGATGTGACGATCGTGGAGGGACGTCATTTCGAGAGCTCCTCAAGCAGCTGGTCGATCTTCTCGCGGCTCATGAAGCTGCACATTTTGTGGTTGTTGAGCAGCAGCACCGGCGCATCGCCGCACGCGCCGAAGCACTCGCCTTCCTTCAGCGTGAACTTGCCGTCAGGCGTCGTCTCGCCGAAATCGATGCCGAGCTTCTGCTTCAGATAGTCGGCCGTCGCTTCGGCGCCGCCGTGCGGCCCGAGCTGGCACGGCAGGTTCGTGCAGAGCGTGATCTTGTGCTTGCCGACGGGCGCGAGCTCGTACATCGTGTAGAACGTCGCGACTTCCTGGACCGCAATGGCCGGCATGCCGAGATAGTCCGCGACGAACTGCATCAGTTCGGACGACAGCCAGCCATGCTCTTCCTGAGCGACGGCCAACGCCGACATCACAGCGGACTGTTTCTGATCGGCGGGGTACTTCGCGATCGCTCGATCGATTTCTTTCAGGCCTTCAGCTGAGATCATTTTCAGACACGACTCTTTCAATTCCTACCGCACGAACAACCTGCCGCATGACCGATGCGGCAGACCTGGCGCTCACTGTTGACAGCTTGTTGCGACGGCGAGCCCGAGGCGCGCGCCGCGTGTGACTCGCCGCGCGCGGCCCGGCCGGGCCCGCGAGCGGCGCGACCGTCAGCGGTCGACTTCGCCGAACACGATGTCCTGCGTACCGATGATCGTGACGGCGTCGGCGATCATGTGCCCGCGCGCCATTTCGTCGAGCGCGGACAGATGGGCGTAGCCCGGTGCACGGATCTTGAGGCGATACGGCTTGTTTGCGCCGTCCGACACGAGATAGATGCCGAACTCGCCCTTCGGGTGCTCGACGGCCGCATACGTCTCGCCTTCGGGCACGTGAAAACCTTCCGTGAAGAGCTTGAAATGGTGGATCAGATCCTCCATGTTCGTCTTCATGCCGACACGCGACGGCGGCGCGATCTTGTGATTGTCGGTGATCACTGGACCGGGATTCTTACGAAGCCACTCAATACACTGTTTCGCGATACGCGTCGACTGGCGCATTTCCTCGACACGCACGAGATAACGGTCGTAGCAATCGCCGTTCACGCCGACCGGGATATCGAAGTCGAGGCGGTCGTACACTTCATACGGCTGCTTCTTGCGCAGATCCCATGCAATGCCGGAGCCGCGGATCATCGGACCCGTCAGGCCGAGCTGCAGCGCACGTTCCGGCGTCACGACGCCGATGCCGACGAGACGCTGCTTCCAGATCCGGTTGTCGGTCAGGAGCGTTTCGTATTCGTCGACGCACTTCGGGAAGCGCGTGAAGAAGTCGTCGATGAAGTCGAGCACCGAGCCCTGGCGCGCTTCGTTCATCCTCGCGAGCGCCTTCTCGTTGCGGATCTTCGACGCCTTGTACTGCGGCATCGCGTCCGGCAGATCGCGATAGACGCCGCCCGGGCGATAGTACGCGGCGTGCATGCGCGCGCCGGACACGGCCTCGTACACGTCCATCAGATCTTCGCGCTCGCGGAACGCATAGAGGAATACCGCCATCGCGCCCACGTCGAGCGCGTGCGCGCCGATCCACATCAGGTGGTTCAGCACGCGCGTGATTTCGTCGAACAGCACGCGAATGTACTGCGCGCGCTCCGGCACGTCGATGCCGAGCAGCTTCTCGATCGCGAGCACGTAGCCGTGTTCGTTCACCATCATCGACACGTAGTCGAGACGATCCATGTACGGCACGGACTGGATGAACGTCTTGTTTTCGGCAAGCTTCTCGGTCGCCCGATGCAACAGGCCGATGTGCGGATCGGCGCGCTGGATCACTTCGCCGTCGAGCTCGAGCACGAGGCGCAGCACGCCGTGCGCCGCCGGGTGTTGCGGACCGAAGTTGAGCGTGTAGTTCTTGATTTCAGCCATGACGCCCTCTCAATGTTTCAGACCGCCATAGCGATCCTCGCGGATCACGCGCGGTGTGATTTCGCGCGGCTCGATCGTCACCGGCTGGTACACGACGCGCTTCTCTTCCGGGTCGTAACGCATTTCGACGTAGCCGGAAACCGGGAAATCCTTGCGGAACGGGTGACCGATGAAGCCGTAGTCGGTGAGGATGCGGCGCAAGTCCGGGTGGCCTTCGAACACGATGCCGTAGAGGTCGAACGCTTCGCGCTCGTACCAGTTCGCCGAACTCCAGACATCGACGACCGACGACACGATCGGCAGATCGTCGTCGGGCGCGAACACGCGCACGCGCAGGCGCCAGTTGTTCGCGACCGACAGCAGGTGCAGGACGGCGGCAAAACGCAGCCCTTCGTAGGCCCCGTCGCCGTAGGTTTGATAGTCGACGCCGCAGAGGTCGATCAGTTGCTCGAAGCCGAGCGAGCGATCGTCGCGCAGCTGCTTCGCGACTTCGAAATAATCGTTCGCCTTCACGACGAGCGTGAGCTCGCCAACCGCTTCTACGAGGCTCACCACGCGCGCGCCGAGCGCGGCTTCGAGGTTCGCCTTGAGGGTCTCGATTTTGCTTGCCATGTTGTGGGGTGCTCGATGCTTTATTGACGGGCGATGGTGCTCGTGCGGCGGATCTTCGCCTGCAGCTGGATCACACCGTAGACGAGCGCCTCGGCGGTCGGCGGACAGCCCGGCACGTAGACGTCGACGGGCACGATCCGATCGCAGCCGCGCACCACCGAATACGAGTAGTGGTAGTAGCCGCCGCCGTTCGCGCACGACCCCATCGAGATCACCCAGCGCGGCTCGGCCATCTGGTCGTAGACGCGACGCAGCGCGGGCGCCATCTTGTTGCAGAGCGTACCCGCGACGATCATCACGTCGGATTGACGCGGGCTCGGACGAAACACGACGCCGAACCGGTCGAGGTCGTAGCGGGCGGCGCCCGCATGCATCATTTCCACTGCGCAGCACGCGAGCCCGAACGTCATCGGCCACAGCGAGCCGGTACGCGTCCAGTTGATCAGTTTGTCAGCCGTCGTGGTGACAAACCCTTCCTTCAAGACCCCTTCGATACTCATTTGCTTTCCACTCCAGACAGGCGGCGACGCGTGGCCGCCCATGCAAACCGGCGATTAGCCCGTCACTCCCAGTCGAGGCCGCCCTTCTTCCAGATATAGGCAAAGCCGAGCAGGAATTCGAGCAGGAAAATCATCATTGCGATGAAACCGGGCCAGCCGATCTCGCGCAGGGCAACGCCCCACGGAAACAGGAACGCGGTTTCGAGATCGAAGATGATGAACAGAATCGCAACGAGGTAGTAGCGCACGTCGAACTTCATGCGCGCGTCCTCGAACGCCTCGAAGCCGCACTCGTAGGGCGCGTTCTTCTCGCTGTCGGGCTTGTTGGGACCGAGGATCTTGCCGATGCTGACCAGCGCTATACCTAAACCAGTGCCCACCAGGAGGAACAACAAGACGGGGTAATAGGCTGCGAGGTTCAAGGCTATCCTCTATTGGTTGGTTCCGAGCGTTCCGGAGAATAACACCGTTCCGGGGAAAGGATCATTTCGGACTACCGGAGAACCCAAGCCGAGCGCAAGGGTAGCCCAGAAATGAAAAATGCCAGCCACACGAAGCGGCTGGCATTGAGTAACTTTGGTGCCGACGGCGAGACTCGAACTCGCACAGCTTTCGCCACTACCCCCTCAAGATAGCGTGTCTACCAATTTCACCACGTCGGCACTGCATGCAACCCGGGAAGAACTTTGTATCCCGCGAATCGCTTCAAGATTTAAATTCTAACCCGCTTCCTCAAATTGTTCAACGCACAAGCGCGAATTTTTTGAATTTATTTCGGCACGTCCTGACCAGGCGCGGACGCGGCCGACACGGCGGCCGGCGCGGATGCCGCGGGCGCCTGCGATGCCGCAACCGACGACGCCGCGGGCGCGGGAGCCGCACCGAGCACACCGACCGACGGCGCCGACTTGTACGAGCCGAGGTACGTCAGCGCGAGCGTCGCGACGAAGAAGATCGTCGCCAGAACGGCCGTCGTGCGCGACAGGAAGTTCGCCGAGCCCGTCGCACCAAAGAGACTGCCCGACGCCCCGCTGCCGAACGCGGCACCCATATCCGCGCCCTTGCCATGCTGCAGCAGCACGAGGCCGATCACGCCGAGCGCGGACAGCAGTTGGACCACGATAATCAAGACTTTCAAGTACGGCATATACATTCACCTGTTTGGTTTCAAGCAATCGGCGCACCCGCCGGCCGCCCCGCTATTCTTCGCGCGCCCGCGTCGTGCGAACGCTTACTGCGCTGCCTGGCAGATCGCCAGAAAATCGCCGCTCTTCAACGACGCGCCGCCGATCAGGCCGCCGTCGATATCGGGCTGGCCGAACAGTTCGACCGCGTTGTCGGCCTTCACGCTACCGCCGTACAGCAGCGACACGTGCTCCGCCCCCTTCGCCGCGAGCCGTGCGCGCAGGAACGCGTGCACCTGCTGCGCCTGCTCGGCCGTCGCGCTCTTGCCCGTGCCGATTGCCCAGACGGGCTCGTACGCGACGACGATGCGCGCCGCCTCGTCCGAGGACAGCGCCGCGAGCACCGCGTCGAGTTGCGCGCCGACGACCGGCTCGGTCGCGCCCGCCTCGCGCTCGGCGAGCGTCTCGCCGACGCACACGATGGGCGTCAGACCCGCAGCGAGCGCGCGCTGCGTCTTCGCCGCGACGGTCTCGTTCGACTCACCGTGATACGCACGGCGCTCCGAGTGCCCGACGATCGCGTAAGCCGCACCGAACTCCGCCACCATGCCTGCCGCGACTTCGCCGGTGTAGGCGCCCTGCTCGTGCGCGGACACGTCCTGCGCGCCCCACGCGACGCGGCCGCCCTGAAGCTGCGCCCGCGCTTGCGCGAGGTACGGGAACGGCACGCACACGCCGATGCCGACGTTATCGCCCACCGCTTGCGCGCCCTGCGCGACTTCGTTCAGCAACGCCTGGTTGCCGCTCAGGCGACCGTGCATCTTCCAGTTGCCGATCACCCGCTTGATTCTTTGTTTCGACATCGTTTGTCTCGTCGTGGACGCACCGAAGCCGGGCGTCGTGTTCATCTGGCGAAGCGAACCCGCGATTTTACTGCGGCGCTCGAGAACCGGTCAAACGACCGATGTCAAGCGTTCGCACCCCAATCGAGCACGATCTTGCCGACGTGCTCGCTGCTCTCCATCAGCGCATGCGCGTCCGCGGCCTGCGCGGCCGGCAGCACTCGATAGACGACGGGCTTCACGCGCCCGTCCTCGATGAGCGGCCACACATGCGCCTTCAGCTGCGCGGCGATGCGCGCCTTGAATTCGACGGGCCTCGGCCGCAGCGTCGAGCCCGTGATCGTCAAGCGCCGCCGCAGGATCTCGGCGAGGTTGATCTCCGACTTCGCCCCGCCGAGGAGCGCGATCACGACGAGCCGGCCGCCGTCGGCAAGCGCCGTCAGCTCGCGCGGCACGTACGCGCCCGCGACCATGTCGAGGATCACGTCGACGCCCCGATCGTGCGTGAGCGACTTCACGACCTCGACGAAATCCTCGGTCTTGTAGTTGATCGCGCGCTCCGCGCCGAGCTTCTCGCATGCGCGGCACTTGTCGTCGGTGCCCGCCGTCGCGAACACGCGAAAACCGCGCGCATGCGCGATCTGGATCGCCGTCACGCCGATGCCGCTCGAGCCGCCCTGCACGAGAAGCGTCTCCTGCGCGCCGCCTTCGCCCGCACCCAGTTGCGCGCGATCGAACACGTTGCTCCACACGGTGAAGAACGTTTCCGGCAACGAGGCGGCCTCGACGTCGGTCAATCCGCTCGGCACCGGCAGGCACTGCGCGAGCGGCGCGGCCACGTATTGCGCGTAGCCGCCGCCCGCGAGCAGCGCGCAAACGCGGTCGCCGAGCTTCAGGCCGAACGGGTTCGCCGCGGGGTCGGAAAGATCGCCGCCGACGATCTCGCCGGCGACCTCGAGGCCCGGCAGATCCGATGCGCCGGGAGGCGGCGCATAAGCGCCCTTTCTCTGGAACACGTCCGGACGGTTGACGCCGGACGCCGCCACCTTGATCAGCACCTCGCCGCGCCTCGGCTCCGGCTGCGGCCGCTCCGTCAGCTTCAGCACGTCGGGCGCGCCGAATTCGGTGATTTCGATCGCTTTCATGCACGTCGCTCCAAGATCGTGACGGGTTTGCGCACGCGATGCGCGCTCCGCAAACCGGTCCATCCTATGAAAAACGGCCGGCGCGCCTTCGCGCTGCCGGCCGTTGCGTCGCCGCTTACTGCTGCGGCGGCGTGTCCGTCTGAGCCGCCGCCTCGTTCAGCAGCGCCTTGGCCGACAGACGCACGCGACCCTTTTCGTCCGTCTGGATCACCTTGACCTTCACCTGCTGGCCTTCCTTCAGGTAGTCGTTGATGTCCTTCACGCGCTCGTTGACGATCTCCGAGATGTGCAGCAGACCGTCCTTGCCCGGCAGCAGGTTCACGATCGCGCCGAAATCGAGCAGCTTCAGCACGGTGCCTTCGTACACCTGACCGACTTCGATCTCGGCCGTGATGTTCTCGATGCGCTTCTTCGCTTCGGCCATGCCTTCGCTGTTCGTGCTCGCGATCGTCACGACGCCGTCATCCGAGATGTCGATCGTCGTGCCGGTCTCTTCGGTCAGCGCGCGGATCACCGAGCCGCCCTTGCCGATCACGTCGCGGATCTTTTCCGGGTTGATCTTGATCGTGATCATGCGCGGCGCGAATTCCGACAGCTGCGTGTTCGCTCCGGCGACCGCTTCCTTCATCTTGCCGAGGATGTGCATGCGGCCTTCCTTCGCCTGCGCGAGCGCGACCTGCATGATTTCCTTCGTGATGCCCTGGATCTTGATGTCCATCTGCAGCGCGGTCACGCCGTCGGCCGTGCCGGCCACCTTGAAGTCCATGTCGCCGAGGTGATCTTCGTCGCCGAGGATGTCGGTGAGCACCGCGAACTTGTTGCCTTCGAGGATCAGGCCCATCGCGATGCCCGCGACGTGCGCCTTCATCGGCACGCCGGCGTCCATCAGCGCGAGGCAGCCGCCGCACACCGACGCCATCGACGACGAACCGTTCGATTCGGTGATTTCCGACACGACGCGGATCGAGTAGCCGAATTCGTCGGCGCTCGGCAGACACGCGACGAGCGCGCGCTTCGCGAGGCGGCCGTGGCCGATTTCGCGGCGCTTCGGCGAGCCGACGCGGCCCGTTTCGCCGGTCGCGAACGGGGGCATGTTGTAGTGGAGCATGAAGCGCTCGCGATACTCGCCTTCGAGCGCGTCGATGATCTGCTCGTCACCCTTCGTGCCGAGCGTAGCGACGACGAGCGCCTGCGTCTCGCCGCGCGTGAACAGCGCCGAGCCGTGCGTGCGCGGCAGCACGCCCGTGCGGATCTCGATCGGGCGCACGGTGCGCGTGTCGCGGCCGTCGATGCGCGGCTCGCCGCTCAGGATCTGGCCGCGAACGATCTTCGCCTCGAGGTCGAACAGGATGTTGCCGACCGTTGCCTTGTCGGCCGCGACCGTGCCGGCCGCCGTCGCTTCTTCTTCCAGCTTCGCCGACGTCGCTGCGTACACTTCCTTCAGCTTCGTCGAACGCGCCTGCTTGTCGCGGATCTGGTAAGCGGCGAGCAGTTCCGGCTGGGCGAGCTCGGTCACGCGTGCGTTGAGCGCCTCGTCCTTCGGCACCGGCTGCCAGTCCCACTCGGCCTTGCCGCCTTCGCGCACGAGCTCGTGGATCGCGTCGATCGCGGTTTGCATCTGCTCATGGCCGAACACGACCGCGCCGAGCATCACGTCTTCAGGCAGTTGCTCCGCTTCCGATTCGACCATCAGCACCGCACGCTCCGTGCCCGCCACGACGAGGTCGAGGCGCGACGCCTTGATCTGCTCGCGCGTCGGGTTCAGCACGTATTCGTTGTTCACGTATGCGACGCGCGCGGCGCCGACCGGGCCGTTGAACGGCAGGCCGGACACGGCGAGCGCGGCCGATGCGCCGATCAGCGCCGGGATGTCGGCCGGGATTTCCGGGTTCACCGACAGCACGTGAATCACGACCTGCACTTCGTTATAGAAGCCTTCCGGGAAGAGCGGGCGCAGCGGACGGTCGATGAGGCGCGAGGTCAGCGTTTCGTGCTCCGAAGGACGGCCTTCGCGGCGGAAGAAGCCGCCCGGGATCTTGCCTGCCGAGTAGGTCTTCTCGATGTAGTCGACGGTGAGCGGGAAGAAATCCTGGCCCGGCTTCGCCGACTTCGCGCCGACGACGGTCGCGAGGACGACGGTGTCCTCGATATCGACGAGCACGGCGCCGCTAGCCTGGCGCGCGATCTCGCCGGTTTCGAGGCGCACCTTGTGCTGGCCCCATTGGAATTCCTTCACGACTTTGTTGAACAGAGACATGGTCGCTCCTTTCGTTCGTTATCGGACGCCGTGCGCGGACAAAGCCGGCACGGCGGCAGCGCGACCGGGCCACATGGGAAGAGGTGTGTTTTTTATGCCATTCCAGCGCCGTGCTCGCCGCCCGGCGTCGAGCGGGACGCGAACAGCGCGCTGGAATGACACAAAGCTCAACCCTTGTGCGCCTGGCCGGTTGTGGGCTTCGACAGCCCGGCGGCAAGCATCGTGCATGCCGCGAAAAAACAAAATGCCTGTATCAGCAGACTGACACAGGCATCTTGCTGAGGCGAGCAACGCCCCGATTACTTACGCAGACCCAGCTTCTCGATCAGCGCGCGGTAACGGTCGGCATCCTTGCCCTTGAGGTAGTCGAGCAGCTTGCGACGGCGGCTCACCATACGCAGCAGGCCGCGACGGCTGTGGTGATCCTTCGCGTGGGTCTTGAAGTGACCCGTCAGTTCCGTGATGCGCGCCGTCAACAGCGCGACCTGCACTTCGGGCGAGCCCGTATCGTTGGTGCCGCGCGCGAACTGAGCAACGACTTCCGATTTCTTGATATCAGCAACAGACATTTGATTTCCTTTCGACTGAACAGGCGGACACGGAAGAAAGGCCGTGCCGTGATTTACAACCGGCGCAAATTGTAGCACAGGTCGCTCGGCCGGCGAAGCCCGCCTTTCACGGGCGTTTCATACGGCATGCGGCGGACGCCGCGCCCCGCGTGGGCGGCAGCTCGAGCACCGTCCGGAAGCCGTAGCCCGAGCCCGCGTTGTCGAAACGCACGCCCGGCGCGCCGACGCGGTCCATTTCGATCACATAAAGGGGTTGAATCAATTGATGATCGGCCGCGCGCATCTGCGCCGGATGGAATCCGTCGTCGTACCGCATTCCCTCGAGCGCCTTCGCGACGGCGACCGGATCGGCCGAGCCCGCGCGCGTCATCGCCGCGGCCAGCATCTCGATCATCTCGCTCATCCGCCGCACCGGATAGTCGTCCCGCGGCGCCGGGAAACGCGCGCGAAACGCCCGGTAGAACGCGTCGGACTGCGCGCCGCCCGCATTCGGGTGCCAATCGGCCACGGCGAGCACGCGCTTCACGCCCGCGTCGCCGAGCGCGGCCGGCGCATCGAGGCTGTTGCCGTAGAACGTGTAGAACTTCGTCGCGAGCCCCTGCTCGCGCGCCGCGCGCACGAGCAGCGTCAGATCGTTGCCCCAGTTGCCCGTGACGACCGCGTCCGCGCCGCTCGCACGAATCTTCGCGACGTACGGCGAAAAATCCTTCACGCGCCCGATCGGATGAAACTCGTCGCCGACGATCGCGATGTCCGGACGCCGCGCGCTCAACGCGGCACGCGCGAGCGCGCTGACGTCGCGCCCGAAACTGTAGTCCTGATTCAGCAGATAAACCTTCCCCACCGCGCGGTCGCGCGCGAGCACGTCGGCAAGCGCATCCATTCGCATGCCGGCGTGCGCGTCGAAGCGGAAGTGCCAGAAGCTGCAATCGCGCTCCGTCAGCGCGGGATCGTCAGCCGAATAGTTGAGGAACAGCGCGCGATGCCCGGGATCGCGGGCGTTGTGCTTATCGAGCGCGGCGACGAGCGCCGCCGCGACGGCCGAGCCGTTGCCCTGCGCGACGAAACCGATCCCCTTGTCGGTCGCGGCGCGCAGCTGGACGAGCGCTTCCTCGACGCCGCCCTTGCTGTCCAGCACGACGAGTTCGAGCGGATGGACGCCGTCGCGCAGCCGCACGCCGCCTTGCGCGTTGACGCGTTCGACGCCGAAGCGCAGATTGCGCTCGACCGCCGCGCCCGCGTTCGCGAACGGTCCCGACACCCCCTCGACGAGCGCGATCCGGATCGGCTCGCCCGTCGCGCCGGCCGACGCGGGCAACGGCATCGCCAATGAAAGCGCCGCCGAGGCGGCGGCGGCAAAACGCATCCAATAGGAAGACATTGCGTGATTTCCTGCGCAGTCGGTTCGTCGAGCGCTGGATCATAGGCGAGCGCCCGGCGGGCCGGCAAGCCGCACGAGCGCACGACGCGAGGAATGCCGGCGGACATCGACCGTCCGAACGGTCGGCTGGACAACGCCTCGGCCGCGGCCCGCCGCGCCCGCCCTCGGCTCCGGAGGCCGCCCGAAACCGCGGCATCGCTTTCGCCGCGCCGTTCCGCCGCGGATGCCGGGCCGCGCAAACTTTTCCGGGCCGGTACGCGCACGCGGTGGCCCGCCGTGATAAAACGTCGCCATCCCCGCCTCATGGAGAAACGTATGCTCGCTCGTCTCCCGGTTCTGTTCGCTTGCGCGGCGGCGCTTCTCGCCGGCTGCGCGCAGCCGTGGCAGCAGTTTCGCGCCGGAGAGGATTCGTCGGCGATCGTCGCTCGAATGGGGCCGCCGCGCGAAGTCTACGATCTGCCGAACGGCGGCAAACGCCTGATGTGGCCGACCCAGCCGATGGGCGAGGTCACGACGGCCGCCGACATCGACGCTCACGGCAGGATCGTCAACGTTCGGCAGGTGCTGCAACCGCTCGAGTTCTACCGCGCCGAGATCGGCAAGTGGACCAAGACCGACGTGCTCGTGAACTTCGGCCGTCCGGTCGAGACGTCGTACTTTCCGCTGATGAAGCGCGAAGTCTGGACCTATCGCTACCTCGAAGACAACGTCTGGTACATGCTCTACAGCTTCTACTTCGACGACAACGGCATCCTGCGCCTCACGCAGAAGACGCCCGATCCGCTGCACGATCCCGACCGCCGCTCGCTGTTCTGATCCCCCGCCGCCGGCCGCCCGGCCGGCGCCCCCCCTTTCGGGAAGTCATTTAATGCACGCGGGCTCTTAAATGACTTTTTTATCATTTTCAGATTGGCTTTTTAAAATTTTTGTCATCTTTCATGACGCGGCAATATCGTGGTTATCGCGTCGATGAAATCAAAATCCCCAAAATCCCCTGCCGCCCCATCCCCGCTGGACGGGCGTCTCACGCCCATTTCGGTGCGACATGCACTCTTTCCAGCCACTTGCTTTTCACGGTTGGTGCAATCGCCCTATCCCTGAAAATAAATTGCAACAGAATATTTCAAATTGAACTTCCGATTACAAGTTCCCCCTAATATCACACACAACAACCTTTCAATTTAGAAAGCCAATGGTTCCGCGCCGATGCATGTTTGCGTCGCCGCTACCGCACGCATAAGAAGGAATCCTCAATGAATCGCCCGAAAAGCATGCTCGTCGCCAATATCGCCTGGGCCAGCGAGACGTCCGAGCGCTCGCCCGACTTCTTCGACACGCTGTCGCGCGGCCAGAATCCGCGCGTGCTGTGGATCGGCTGCGCCGACAGCCGCGTGCCGGCCGAAACCATCACGCAGAGCGCGCCAGGCGAACTATTCGTTCACCGAAACATCGCGAACATCTTCCAGCCCGACGACGACAACTGCGCGAGCGTGCTCGAGTACGCGGTCAAGGTGCTGAAGGTCGATCACGTGATCGTCTGCGGGCACTACGGCTGCGGCGGCGTGCGCGCGTCGCTGCTGCCGCCGTCGCACGAGCTGCCGCACGTGAACCGCCGGATCGCGCCGCTGTGCGCGCTCGCCGGCCGCCATCGCGCGGAGCTCGACGGCGTGCCGCCCGACCAGGCCGCCGACCGGCTCGCCGAGCTCAACGTGCTCGAGCAGGTCCGCCTGCTGCGCAGCTCGCCGATCATCCGCGACGCCGATCCCGCCCCGCTCGTGCACGGCTGGATCTTCTCGCTCGCCGACGGGCGTCTCAAGGAACTCGCGTCCGGCTACGCGGCCGCCGAACCGGCGCCGCAAGCCGAACGCGCAGAAGCGGCGGCCGCCTGATAGGCCCGCACCGCCGCACGCACTCAAGCCTCAACCCGTTTTTCTCCGTTCACTATGAAGAATCTACGCGCTTACTTTTCCACGTTTCCGCGCGACTTCGTGGCCGGCACCGTCGTGTTCCTCGTCGCGCTGCCGCTCTGTCTCGGAATCGCCAACGCATCCGGCGTCGAGCCGTTCGCGGGCCTCGTGTCCGGCATCGTCGGCGGCCTCATCGTCGCCGTGCTGAGCGGCTCGCCGCTATCCGTCAGCGGCCCCGCCGCGGGCCTCGTCGTGATCGTCGTCGACGGCATCGCGCAGCTCGGCAGCTTCCAGGCGTTCCTGCTCGCCGTGCTGCTGTCAGGCGTGATCCAGTTCGGCTTCGGTCTCCTGAAGGCCGGCCGGTTCGCCGCATACGTGCCGTCGCCCGTGATCAAAGGCATGCTCGCCGCCATCGGCATCCTGCTCATCGTCAAGCAGATGCCGTTCGCGCTCGGCCTGTCGGGCGACGGCGACTCACCGGGCCACGCGGTGCTCGCGTCGAGCGCGATCGCGTTCGCGTCGCTCGCGCTCCTCGCCGTGTGGGAGACCCGCGCGATGCGCCGCTTCGCGTTCGTGCGCCTCGTGCCCGCGCCGCTCGCCGTCGTGATCCTCGGCATCGGCGCCACGGTTCTGCTCGGCTTCGTCTCGCCGAATTTCGCGCCGCCCGCCGAGCACCGGGTCGCGCTGCCCGAGCTCGCTTCGTTCGCCGCGCTCGGCAATGCGCTGAAGACCGTCGACCTCGGCCCGAACTTCGCGTACCTGCTGAGCCCGGACGTGTGGCGCATCGCGATCACGATTGCCGTCGTCGCAAGCCTCGAGACGCTGCTCAGCCTCGAAGCGGTCGAGCAGATCGATCCGAAACGCCGGCCGTCGCAGCCGAATCGCGAGCTGAAGGCGCAAGGCATCGGCAACCTCGTCGCGGGCGCGATCGGCGGCCTGCCGATCACGTCGGTGATCGTGCGCAGCTCGGTCAACGTGAATGCAGGCGCGCAAAGCCGGATGTCCGCGATCGTGCACGGCGTGATGCTCGTCGTCAGCGTGTTCGCGCTCACCGGGCTGCTGAACCTGATCCCGCTCGCGAGCCTCGCGGCGATCCTGATCCACACGGGCTTCAAGCTCGCGAAGCCGGCGCTCTTCACGTCGGTCGCGAAGCAGGGCCCGGGTGCATTCCTGCCCTTCGCGGTGACGATCGCGGGCGTGCTCGCGATCGACCTCCTCGCCGGCATCGCGCTCGGCCTCGCGTGCTGCGTGCTGGCCGTCGCGTGCGCGAATCTGCGCAGCCCGGCGACGCTCGCGCAGCACGACGACCACTATCTGCTGTCGTTCCGCAAGGACGTGTCGTTCCTCGGCAAGGTGCAGATCAAGCAATATCTCGCGCAGATTCCGGATCGCGCGGTCGTCATCATCGACGCGACCCGCGCCGACTACATCGACCACGACGTGCGCGAGATGATCGACGCGTTCGTTGCGGAAGCGCCGCTGCGCGAGATCACGGTCGATTACCGGCGCCAGGTTCAGCACGCGCGCGGCGGCGGCTTGCGCTCGTTCTTCCGCAGCCCGACGACGCAGTAAGCGCCTGGGCCGGCCGGCATGCGCCGGCCCGTCGCGCAGTAAAAAAAACGCCCCGCGAGGCCATCGGCCCGCGGGGCGTCGTTCGTTCGCGGCACGGCGGCGATGCCGCCGCGCTCGCGTATCGCGCGTCACGCGCGCTGCGGATTCAGCTTGTCGACGTTCGAATACAGCTTGTTGAGCGCGGCGATGTACGCCTTCGCCGACGCCGCGACGATGTCCGGATCGGTGCCGACGCCGTTGACGATCCGCCCGCTCTTCGACAGGCGCACCGTCACTTCGCCCTGCGCCTGCGTGCCCGTCGTGATCGCGTTGACCGAATACAGCAGCAGCTCGGCGCCGCTGCCGACTTCGGTCTCGATCGCGTTGAACGTCGCGTCGACGGGACCGTTGCCGCTCGCCTCGCCCGCCACTTCGTCGCCGTCGACCGCGAACACGACCTTCGCCTGCGGCCGCTCGCCCGTCTCCGAGCGCTGCGCGAGCGACACGAACTTGTAGTGCTCGTGCTCGTGCGCGAGCGCCGATTCCTCCTCGGTGACGATCGCGATGATGTCCTCGTCGAAGATCTCGGCCTTGCGGTCGGCGAGATCCTTGAAGCGGGCGAACGCGGCGTTCAGCTCGGTTTCGCTGTCGAGCGACACGCCGAGCTCCTGCAGGCGCTGCTTGAACGCGTTGCGGCCCGACAGCTTGCCGAGCACGATCTTGTTCGCGGTCCAGCCGACGTCTTCCGCACGCATGATCTCGTACGTGTCGCGCGCCTTCAGCACGCCGTCCTGGTGGATACCCGACGCGTGCGCGAACGCGTTCGCGCCGACGACCGCCTTGTTCGGTTGCACGACGAAACCGGTGATCTGCGACACGAGCTTCGACGCCGGCACGATCTGCGTCGTGTCGATGCCGAGCTCGAGACCGAAATAGTCCTTGCGGGTCTTCACGGCCATCACGATTTCCTCGAGCGACGTGTTGCCCGCGCGCTCGCCGAGGCCGTTGATCGTGCATTCGACCTGGCGCGCGCCGCCGATCTTCACGCCGGCGAGCGAGTTCGCGACCGCCATCCCCAGATCGTTGTGGCAGTGCACCGAGAAGATCGCCTTGTCCGAGTTCGGGATGCGCTCGCGCAGCGTCTTCACGAGGTTGCCGTACAGCTCCGGCACGCCGTAGCCGACCGTATCCGCGATGTTGATCGTCGTCGCGCCCTCGGCGATCACCGCTTCGAGCACGCGGCAGAGGAAATCCATGTCGGAGCGGCTGCCGTCTTCCGGCGAGAACTCGATGTTGTCGGTGAACTTGCGCGCGAAGCGCACCGCGAGACGCGCCTGCTCGTACACCTGGTCGGGCGTCATCCGCAGCTTCTTCTCCATGTGCAGCGGCGACGTCGCGATGAACGTGTGAATCCGGAAGCTGTCCGCAGGTTTGAGCGCGTCGGCCGCGCGCTGGATGTCCTTGTCGTTCGCGCGCGCGAGTGAGCAGATCGTGCTGTCCTTCACTTGCGACGCGATCGCTTGGATCGCGTCGAAATCGCCGTTCGAGCTGGCCGCGAAGCCGGCTTCGATCACGTCGACCTTCATGCGCTCGAGCTGCTTCGCGATGCGGATTTTCTCTTCCTTCGTCATCGACGCACCGGGCGATTGCTCGCCGTCGCGCAGCGTCGTGTCGAAAATGATCAGCTTGTCTGTCATGGGGACTCCAGGTGTCGAATGGGGAAACACACGTGATGAAGCTCGCGCCGCCACCGCAGGCGACGCTAGACAGCAGACGAAGCTCGACGGAGGGCGAAAACGGTCAGCGCGGCAGGCGCGCTAGCGCTAGCGCTAGCGCGCGTAGCGGCGCACCGGCTAGAAGAAGGGAGAGGCGGGAAAATGCGGTCATGGCGTCGAATATAGCGGCATTCCCGGCCGCGCGCAATCGGCGGCTTTCCGAGGGCCGGAACACCGCGCCGCGCGCCGCCCGGGCAAGACTCGCGCAACCAAACGGCGGCCCCGCGCGCCGCCGTCTCGGGTGCGCTTCCGGCAAGAACCGGGCGCGAACCGGGCTCATTCCGGCGCGCAAGCGCGCGTCAGTGCTCCCGCTGCGACGAGCGCGCCGGATTGGCGCGGCCGCGCACGGCCATATAGGCCCAGAACACGTAGCCGGACAATCCATACAGCACGAACAGGCCGAACAGCATCAGCGGCGGATCGGACGACACGAGCACGAACGCGACGACGACGAGCAGGATCGCCGCGAACGGCACCCGGTGCCTCACGTCGAGCGCCTTGCCGCTGTAGAACGGCGCGTTCGACACCATCGTCACGCCCGCGTAGACCGTCAGCGCGAACGCGACCCACGGCAGCCAGCCGAGCTTCATCGGCACGCGGTTGTCGGTCGCGAGCCACACGAAGCCCGCGATCAGCGCCGCGGCGGCCGGGCTCGGCAGCCCCTGGAAGAAGCGCTTGTCGACGACGCCGATGTTCGTGTTGAAGCGCGCGAGGCGCAGCGCGGCGCCCGAGCAGTAGACGAACGCGGCGAGCCAGCCCCAGCGGCCCAGATCCTTCAGCACCCACTCGTACATCACGAGCGCGGGCGCGACGCCGAACGACACCATGTCGGACAGGCTGTCGAACTGCTCGCCGAACGCGCTCTGCGTGTGCGTCATGCGCGCGACGCGGCCGTCCATCCCGTCGAGCACCATCGCGGCGAAGATCGCGATCGCCGCGGTTTCGAAGCGCACGTTCATCGCCTGCACGACGGCGAAGAAGCCGCAGAAGAGCGCGGCCGTCGTGAACGCGTTCGGCAGCAGATAGATGCCGCGCGTCCTCAGGAACTGCTGGCGCGCGGCACGCCGGCTCTCGACGGGCGCGACGTCCTGCGCGACCGATTTGTTGTGACGAAACGACCTCGGCCACGGAGCGTTGCCGTTGCGCGGCCGGCGCGGTTTGAATGCGGCCATCGATACGCCTTCCCGATTACTGTTGTTCGGGCAGTTCGGCGAGGATCGTCGACGATGCGGACACCTTCTCGCCGATCGACACGCGCGCGCGGCTGCCCTTCGGCAGATACACGTCGACGCGCGAGCCGAAGCGGATGAAGCCGTAGCGCTGGCCGCGCGTCACGGGCTCGCCCGCGCGCACGTAGCAGAGAATCCGGCGGGCGACGAGGCCCGCGATCTGCACGGCCGTCACGGTGTGGCCCGCCCCCGTCTGGATCACGACCGCGTTGCGCTCGTTCTCGGCCGACGCCTTGTCGAGCGCGGCGTTCAGAAACGCGCCCGGGAAATATTCGACCTTCTGCACCGCGCCGTCGACGGGCGAGCGCTGCGAATGGACATTGAACACGTTCATGAACACGCTGATCTTCAGCGCTTCGCGATTCGCATACGGATCGTGCGCCGTCTCGACCGCGACGATGCGGCCGTCGGCCGGGCACAGCACCGCGTTCGCCTGCGTCGGAATCGGCCGCGGCGGATCGCGGAAGAACTGGACCACGAAGACGAGCAGCAGCCAGAACGGCCAAGCGAGGCCGAACCCGCCAACGGCGTGGATCAACAGCGCGACGACGGCCGCGATCGCGATGAACGGCCAGCCTTCGCGCGCGATGATCGGATGAGGATAGTTCATGGTTCGTTCTTCGATGAATTGCAAAGCCCGTAGGATAGCAAAAGCCGCCCTCGGCTCCGGTGCCTTCGGGCGGCTTTTTGACGTCGGCCCCCGATTCGGGGCGCCGGATGGGTCGCGCAGCTTAGTTCTTCGACTGGTCGACCAGCTTGTTCTTCGCGATCCACGGCATCATCGCGCGCAGCTTCGCGCCGACCTGCTCGATCTGGTGCTCGGCCGTCAGGCGGCGGCGCGACTGCAGCGTCGGCGCGCCCGCCTTGTTCTCGAGGATGAAGCTCTTCGCGTATTCGCCCGTCTGGATGTCGGTCAGGCACTGCTTCATCGCCTTCTTCGTCTCTTCCGTGACGACGCGCGGGCCCGTCACGTACTCGCCGTATTCGGCGTTGTTCGAGATCGAGTAGTTCATGTTCGCGATGCCGCCTTCGTAGATCAGGTCGACGATCAGCTTCAGCTCGTGCAGGCACTCGAAGTACGCCATTTCCGGCGCGTAGCCCGCTTCGACGAGCGTCTCGAAACCCGCCTTGATCAGCTCGACGGTGCCGCCGCACAGCACGGCCTGCTCGCCGAACAGGTCGGTTTCCGTCTCTTCGCGGAAGTTGGTTTCGATGATGCCGGCGCGGCCGCCGCCGTTCGCCGCCGCGTACGACAGCGCGATGTCGCGCGCCGCGCCCGACTTGTCCTGCGCAACCGCGATCAGGTGCGGCACGCCGCCGCCCTGCGCGTACGTGCCGCGCACCGTGTGGCCCGGCGCCTTCGGCGCGACCATGATCACGTCGAGATCCGCGCGCGGGATCACCTGGCCATAGTGGACGTTGAAGCCGTGCGCGAACGCGAGCGCCGCGCCTTGCTTGACGTTCGCATGCACTTCCTGCGCGTAGACGGCGGCGATCTGCTCGTCCGGCAGCAGCATCATCACGACGTCGGCGCCCTTCACGGCTTCGGCGACTTCCTTGACCGTGAGGCCGGCGTTCTCGGCCTTGCTCCACGACGCGCCGCCCTTGCGCAGGCCGACCGTCACGTTCACGCCGCTGTCCTTCAGGTTCAGCGCGTGCGCATGGCCTTGCGAGCCGTAACCGATGATCGTCACCTGCTTGCCCTTGATGAGGGAGAGGTCGGCGTCCTTGTCGTAGAAAACTTTCATGATTGTTCCTTCGCTGATTCAGTGAAATTCGTGAGTGAAGCCGGGCTCTGACGGCGCACCCGGCTCGTTCGGCGCGGCGGCGTCACACCTTCAGAATGCGCTCGCCTCGACCGATGCCCGAGCTGCCGGTGCGCACGGTCTCGAGAATCGAGCCCGCGTCCAGCGCCTGAATGAATGCGTCGAGCTTGTCGCTCGCACCCGTCAATTCGATCGTGTAGGTCTTCTCGGTCACGTCGATGATGCGGCCGCGGAAAATGTCCGCCATCCGCTTCATTTCTTCGCGCTCCTTGCCCACTGCCCTCACCTTGATGAGCATCAGCTCCCGCTCGATGTGTGCACCGTCGGTCAGGTCCACCACTTTCACCACCTCGATCAGGCGGTTCAGATGTTTCGTGATCTGTTCGATCACGTCGTCGGAGCCGATGGAAACGATGGTCAGGCGCGACAGCGATTGGTCTTCGGTCGGCGCCACCGTCAAGGTTTCGATGTTGTAGCCGCGTGCGGAGAACAGACCGACCACGCGCGACAGCGCGCCCGGTTCGTTTTCCAGCAGGACGGAAATGATGTGTCTCATGTTCGCTTCTTCCAGAATATATCCGTGTCGATTAGCCTGCGCCGCGCACCGCCGCGTGCCGCGCCGCCCTTCGTGAAGGCGGCCGCCCGCGCACCGGGCGCGCGTCGCGCCGTTACAGGTCTTCCGATCCGAGCAGCATCTCGGTGATGCCCTTGCCGGCCTGGACCATCGGCCAGACGTTTTCGGTCGGATCGGTCTGGAAGTCGAGAAACACGGTGCGGTCCTTCAGGCGCAGCGCTTCCTTCAGCGCCGGCTCGACGTCCGCGGTCTTTTCAATACGCATGCCGACGTGGCCGTACGCCTCGGCGAGCTTCACGAAATCCGGCAGCGCATCCATGTACGAATGCGAATAGCGCTTGCTGTATTCGATCTGCTGCCACTGGCGGACCATGCCGAGGTAGCGGTTGTTCAGCGACAGGATCTTCACGGGCGTGTCGTACTGCAAGCAAGTCGACAGCTCCTGGATGCACATCTGGATCGAGCCTTCGCCCGTGATGCACAGCACGTCGTCGTCCGGGTGCGCCATCTTCACACCCATCGCCGCCGGCAGGCCGAAGCCCATCGTGCCGAGGCCACCGGAATTGATCCAGCGGCGCGGCTTGTTGAAGCGGTAGAACTGCGCGGCCCACATCTGGTGCTGGCCGACGTCGGAACACACGAACGCGTTGCCGTCCGTCAGCTCCCACGCCTTCTCGACCACGTACTGCGGCTTGATGATCTCGCTTTCACGGTCGTACTTCAGGCAGTCCTTCGCGCGCCAGGCTTCGATGTCCTTCCACCACTGCGCGAGCGCTTCGGTGTCGGGGCCGTGCTCGGCCGTCTGCAACTGCTCGATCAACTCCTTCAGCACTTCCTTCACGTCGCCGACGATCGGGATGTCGACCTTCACGCGCTTTGAAATCGACGACGGGTCGATGTCGATGTGAATGATCTTGCGCGGACGCGACGCGAAGTGCACCGGGTCGCCGATCACGCGGTCGTCGAAGCGCGCGCCGATCGCGATCAGCACGTCGCAGTGCTGCATCGCCATGTTCGCTTCGTACGTGCCGTGCATGCCGAGCATGCCGAGGAATTTCTTGTCCGACGCGCGATAGCCGCCGAGCCCCATCAGCGTGTTCGTGACGGGATAGCCGAGCAGATCGGCGAACTGGTTCAGCTCGCGCGACGCGTCGGCGAGAATGATGCCGCCGCCCGTGTAGATGTACGGACGCTTCGCGGACAAAAGGAGCGACACCGCCTTGCGGATCTGCCCCGAGTGGCCTTTCGTGACCGGGTTGTAGGAGCGCAGCGACACGCTCTTGACGGGCTCGTACTCGCACGGCGTCTTCGACACGTCCTTCGGAATGTCGATCAGGACGGGGCCGGGCCGGCCGGTGCGCGCGATGTAGAACGCCTTCTTGACGGTTTCCGCGAGCTCGCGCACGTCCTTCACGAGGAAGTTGTGCTTCACGCAAGGACGCGTGATGCCGACGGTGTCGCACTCCTGGAACGCGTCCTGGCCGATCGCCGCGGTCGGCACCTGGCCGCTGATCACGACGAGCGGAATCGAATCCATGTAGGCGGTGGCGATGCCCGTCACCGCGTTCGTGACGCCCGGGCCGGACGTGACGAGGCACACGCCGACCTTGCCCGTCGAGCGCGAATACGCGTCCGCGGCGTGCACGGCCGCCTGCTCGTGGCGCACGAGCACGTGTTGAATCTTGTCTTGCTTGTACAGCTCGTCGTAGATGTAGAGGACCGAGCCGCCAGGGTAGCCCCAGATGAATTCGACGTTTTCGTCGGCCAGTGCCTTCATGAGCACGGTGGCGCCGATGGAGCCGGTTTTCTGAGGGGAAAGGGATTCCGACGTGGAGAATTCCGCGCTGGGCATGTTCATCTTGGACCTTTCGAATTTTCGGCAAAAAATTGATCGGGTGCTCTCTGCCGGGCTTGTGGCTCGGGTTCAAGCGGCGCGTCCAGTTGAAAGGCGGGCTTCATGGGCCAGCCTCAAATGTGACCATCACTTATGTTGCGAACTGGCAACGATAGCGGGTCCCCGGCAGGCGGTCAAGCGGAAAATCCCGCGGCGCATCAATCGTCTCGTCGCAACGGCGGCAAGCGCCCGGCCGACGCCGGCGGCGAACCGTCGCGCACGCGCGTTTCGGCAGCCTGACAGCCCGAACAGGATGCCCTGCGCCGCGAAAATTTGTTAGCATCCGCGGGTTTTACGAATTTTTTCCGATCTTTTCACGCCGCAAGAACGCAGCGCAGACCTTCACGGAATGGCATCAGACAAGGAACTCGCGGACTTTCTGGCGGGCGTCGAAAGGCGCGCGTTCAAGCAGGCTGCATACGCGGTGCGCGACGACGACGCGTCGCTCGACATCGTGCAGGACGCGATGATCCGGCTCGCGGAGAAATACGGCGAGCGCCCGGCCGCCGAGCTGCCGCTGCTTTTTCAGCGGATTCTCCAGAACGCGATCCACGACTATTTCCGCAGACAAAAGGTGCGCAACACCTGGGTCAGCCTGTTCTCGTCGCTGAACAACACCGACGACGACGAGTTCGACCCGCTCGAGACGCTCGAATCGGCGGACGGCGACGGCGTAGAGAGCGGCGAGACGCGGCTCGAGCGCGAGCAGGTGCTCGCCCTCATCGACGATGAAATCCAGAAGCTTCCGGCACGTCAACGGGAAGCCTTCCTGATGCGTTATTGGGAGGATATGGATGTCGCCGAGACAGCCGCCGCCATGGGGTGTTCGGAAGGCAGCGTCAAGACGCACTGCTCCCGGGCCACTCACACATTGGCGTTGGCGCTCAAGGCCAAAGGAATCACGCTATGAGCTCCGCTCCCGTAACGAAAGAAGAACTCGAATTCGCCCTCAAGGTGCGCCGCGCGCTCGACGAGCGTGCGGCCTCGCTGCCCGCCGCGACGACGGAGCGGCTCGCCGCCGCGCGCCGCGCCGCGCTCGCGCGCAAGAAGCCCGATGCCGCGATCGTGCTCGTGCCGGCGCTCGCCGGCAGCGCCGGCACGCTCGAGCTGCGCCCGCCCGACGAGCCGCGCCGCCAGTCGCTCGCGCGCCGGCTCGCCCGCGCGTGGCCGCTCGCGCTGCTGCTCGCGGGCCTCGTCGGCATCGCGTACTGGGAAGACATGCAGCGCACCGCGGAGCTCGCGGACATCGACGCCGCGATGCTGAGCGACAACCTGCCTCTCAACGCGTATCTCGACCACGGGTTCAACGCGTATCTTTCGCACACTCACTAACGCCAACGCATCAAGAAGAGGAACGCACGGGTGAGTCAAAAACGGGGATTGGCTGTCTTTTTCGGTTGCGTGATCGCGCTCGTCGTCGCGTACGCCGCCACCTACCCGCGCTTTCACCCACAACCGGCCGCGGTGGCGGCGGCGAGCGCGCCGGCGATCGCGTCGGCCGCGAGCGCGCTGTCGGCCGACTTCCCGCCGCTGCCGCCGTCGAGCCCGCTCTCCTGGGCGCGCCTCACGCCGCAGCAGCACGTCGCGCTCGCGCCGTTCGCGAATCAATGGGATTCGTTCAGCGACGAGCGCAAGCGCAAATGGCTGAAGATCGCGGCGCGCTTCCCGAAGATGTCGCCTGAAGCGCAAAAGCGCCTGCAGGAACGGATGACCGAGTGGGTCCGGATGACGCCCGAGCAGCGCCGCGTCGCGCGCGAGAACTACCTGGTGTCGAAGGACCTGTTGTCCGCGCAGGCCCGCGAGAAGGCGTGGACGGCTTACCAGCAGCTGTCGCCCGAGCAGAAGGAGAAGCTCGCGGCGGCCGAGCGCCGGCGCCGGCCGACCGTCGTCAGCGCGCCGCCCACCGGCAAGACCGATCGCGACATCAACCGGCTCGTCAACGCGCACGACCGCCATCCTGCAAGCGCCTCCGCCGCGAGCACCGCGCCGCCGGCGGCCAGCGGGCCCGCCGCGACGCCCGCTGCGGCGTCGACGACGACGGGCGCCGTCACGCCGCCCGCCGCGCCGACGCCCGTGTCGCCGTCCGAGGCGCCGTCGCTCTTCAACGGTTCGTAAGCGTCCGTGACGACGCCCGCGATGCCATCCGAGCCGTCGCCGCCGAGCGTGCGGCGCCGGCTCGCCGCCCTCGCCTACGAAAGCCTGCTGCTCTTCGGCGTCGTGTTCTTCGCCGGCCTCGCGTTCGGCGTGACGCTGCAACAGCGCAACGGCCTCGAACGCCACAACCTGCTCGCCGTGTGGATCGCGGTCGTCGTCGGCGCGTACTTCGTCTGGTTCTGGACGCACGGCGGCCAGACGCTGCCGATGAAGACCTGGCGGCTGCGCGTCGAGACCGCGCGCGGCGCGCCGCTGTCGGCCGGCCGGGCGCTCGTGCGCTACGCGCTCGGCTGGCTGTGGTTCCTGCCGCCGCTTGCGCTGCACCCGCTCGCGGGCTTTTCCGTGCCGCGCACGCTCGCGGCCGCGGCCGTCTGGTTCGCGCTGTGGACGCTCGCCGCACGGCTGCATCCGAGCCGCCAGTTCCCGCATGATCGCCTCGCCCGCACCCGCATCGTCGATGCGCCCCGCCGCGCCTGATTCCCCGTAATAAGAACGTCTCGTGACTGTCACGGCACAGTCACGCCCGCATGGCGCAATGCCGATAACATCAATCGGCGCGAGTCATGCATGGGCAAAAAAACGTCCGCGACCTCCTTCTTCCGTGATCCTGCCGGCCTGCACGCCGCCAGTGCCTTTCTGTCCGGCTCGGCCGCGAGCGACACGCTCGCGCCGGCCCGCCCTCCCGCCGCGAGCGCCACGCGGCACGACGACCACGAGCCCGCCTCGCACCGCTACCGGACGATCTGGCTGTCGGACATCCACCTCGGCACGAGCGGCTGCCAGGCCGGCTACCTGCTCGACTTTCTCAAGCACAACGAATCGGAATATCTGTACCTCGTCGGCGACATCATCGACGGCTGGCAGCTGAGGAAGGGCTGGTACTGGCCTCAGGCGCACAACGACGTCGTGCAGAAGATCCTGCGCAAGGCGAGGAAGGGCACGCAGGTCGTCTACATTCCCGGCAACCACGACGAAGGCGCGCGCCAGTTCTGCGATCTCGCGTTCGGCGAGATTCACGTGCGCGGCGAGGCGTTCCACACGACGCTGTCGGGCAAACGTTTGTGGGTCGTCCACGGCGACCTGTTCGACGGCGTGATCCAGCACGCGAAGTGGCTCGCGTATCTCGGCGACACGCTGTACACGCTGATCCTCGTGCTGAACCGCTGGTTCAACCGGATCAGGAGCCGCTTCGGCTTTCAGTACTGGTCGCTGTCGCAATACCTGAAGCACCAGGTGAAGAACGCCGTGAACTTCATTTCGTCGTTCGAAGCAGTGATGACCGACGAGGCGCGCCGCCGCGGCTGCGACGGCGTCGTCTGCGGCCACATTCACAAGGCCGAGATCCGCGACATCGACGGCGTGCTGTACTGCAACGACGGCGACTGGGTCGAGAGCCTGTCCGCGCTCGTCGAGACGATGGAAGGCGAGCTGAAGATCGTCTACTGGACCGTGTTGCGCACGCCGTCCGCCACTCAATCGCGCAAGACGAAAACCGCCACCGCCTGATCCCGAAGAGGACCGCCAGCGATGAAAATCATGATCGTCACCGACGCATGGGAACCGCAAGTCAACGGCGTCGTGCGCACGCTGAAGAGCACCGCGCGCGAGCTCATCGCGCTCGGCCACCGCGTCGAGCTCATCACGCCGCTCGAGTTCCGCACGGTGCCGTGCCCGACCTATCCTGAAATCCGCCTGTCGATCCTGCCGTACCGGCGGCTGCGCGAGCGCCTGAACGCGTTCGAGCCGGACGCGCTGCACATCGCGACGGAAGGCCCGCTCGGCCTCGCCGCGCGCCGCTACGCGCGCGCGCGCAAGCTGCCGTTCACGACCGCGTACCACACGCGCTTTCCGGAATACGTGCAGGCGCGCTTCGGCGTTCCGCTGTCGGCGACCTACCGTTTCCTGCGCTGGTTCCACGGCGCGTCGCTCGCGGTGATGGCGCCCACGCCCGTGGTCAAGTACGACCTCGAGCAGTACGGCTTCGACAACGTCGTGCTGTGGACGCGCGGCGTCGATCTCGACGTCTTCCGGCCGATGGAGTCGAAAGTGCTCAACACCGCGCGGCCGATCTTCCTCTACGTCGGGCGCGTGGCGATCGAGAAGAACGTCGAGGCGTTCCTGAAGCTCGACCTGCCCGGCTCGAAGTGGGTCGCGGGCGAAGGGCCCGCGCTCGCCGAGCTCAAATCGCGCTATCCTGAGGCCAATTACCTCGGCGTGCTGACGCAGGCGGAGCTCGCCAAGGTATACGCGGCCGCCGACGTGTTCGTGTTCCCGAGCCGCACCGACACCTTCGGGCTCGTGCTGCTCGAGGCGCTCGCGTGCGGCACGCCCGTCGCGGCGTATCCGGTGACGGGGCCCGTCGACGTGCTCGGAGACGGCGGCGCGGGGGCCATGAACGAGGACCTGCGCGAAGCGTGCCTCGAGGCGCTGAAGATCGACCGGCCGCATGCGCGCGCGTGGGCCGAGCGCTTCTCGTGGCAAGCGGCGTCCGAGCAGTTCGCGTCGCACCTGAAGCCGCTGCCGAAATCCGCCTGCCCACACACCGAAGGCGCAGCCGTTTGAAACCTGCCATGCGCGCGAAAGCGCCCCCCGTCAGCCCGTCGCGAAAGCCGGCCGCACGCGCCGGCGCGACGCGTCCCGCCCACGTCCGGCTCGCGCCGTCTGAAACGCACGAGCCGCCCGATGCGCACGAGCCGCTCGGCCCGGACGATCCGCTCGCGCTGCCGCACAATCCGTACAAGGGCAATCGCGGCCTGATGCGCGCGTGGTACGCGCTCAAGAACTCGTACAACGGCTTTCGCGTCGCGATCCGCGAAGAGAGCGCGTTCCGGCAGGAGCTCACGCTCGCGGCGATCATGCTGCCGATCGCGGCATTCGTGCCCGTCGAGCCGGGCTCGCGCGCGCTCCTCATCGGCACCGTGCTGCTCGTGCTGATCGTCGAGCTGCTGAACTCTAGCGTCGAGACGGCGATCGACCGGATCTCGCTCGAGCGCCACGAGCTGTCGAAGCGCGCGAAGGATCTCGGCAGCGCGGCCGTCACGGTCGCGCTCTGCACGTGCGTGACGACCTGGGGCCTCATACTCGGCCCGCTCGTCTGGCACCGGCTCGCCGGCGGCTAGGCGGCCGGCGGTTCCGCTGCCGCCGGCGGCATCCGGCGCGGCGCGCACCGTGCACCCTCCGCCTTCGTGTGCGATGCAACACGGCCGGGTATGCCCCGATGACGAAATACCCCGGACGCGCAAGGTAGCGGTTTATAATCGGCCGACAGCCTTCAAAACAGCAACCCGAGCCGGACTACGATTCACGCAGCAGTATTCGCAGCGCCCGCCTGTCCGGCAAACACAGGGCCGGACGACATGGAAGCCAAACCTCCCCGCCGCACGCGCGAACGGATTCTTGAGTTGTCGTTGAAACTCTTCAACGAGATCGGCGAGCCGAACGTCACGACGACGACGATCGCCGAGGAAATGGAAATCAGCCCAGGCAACCTGTACTACCATTTCCGCAACAAGGACGACATCATCAACAGCATCTTCGCGCAGTTCGAGCAGCAGATCGAACGGCGCCTGCGTTTTCCCGAAGATCATCGGCCGACGATCGACGAAACGTGGTCGTACCTGCAGTACATGGCCGACTTCATGTGGACCTATCGCTTCCTCTATCGCGATCTGAACGATCTGCTCGCGCGCAACCGCACGCTCGAGACGCACTTCAAGCAGATCATCAGCCACAAGGTGCGCTTCGCGCGCGAGATGTGCGAGCTGCTCGCGGCCGACGGCGAGCTCGTCGCGACGCCCGCCGAGATCGAGGTGATCGCAACCAACATGGCCGTGATCGCCACTTACTGGCTGTCGTATCAGTACGTGATGCATCCGCGCAAGTACAACGATCAGGACGCGATCCGCGAGGAGCTGCACCAGGTCAGCATGCACGTGATCTCGGTGATCGCGCCGTATCTGCGCGGCCGCTCGCGGCAGATCTTCGACGATCTCGTGTCGGGCAAGCTGCCGAAACGCGAATTCCACGACTACCTGCCGCCGCGCGACGGCTCGCCGCGCAAGGACGCAAAGCAATGAAGAGCGTCTGCGTCTATTGCGGCTCGGCCAACGGCGTCAAGCCCGTCTACACGGAAGCGGCGCGCGCGTTCGGCCGCGCGCTCGCGAAAGCCGGCCTCACGCTCGTCTACGGCGGCGGGCGCGTCGGCCTGATGGGCGTGATCGCCGACGAGGTGATCACCGCCGGCGGGCGCGCGATCGGCGTCATCACGGAGCTGCTTTTCGACAAGGAAGTCGGCCACACCGGCCTGACCGAGCTGCACGTCGTGCCCGACATGCATCATCGCAAGAAGATGATGGCCGAGCTCGCCGACGCGTTCGTCGCGATGCCGGGCGGCGCGGGCACGCTCGAAGAGTTCTTCGAGGTCTATACGTGGGCGCAGCTCGGCTATCACCGCAAGCCCGTCGCGCTTTACAACGTCGACGCCTTCTACGAACCGCTCATCACGCTCCTCAAGCACACGGTCGACGAAGGCTTCATGCAGCGCACGTACTTTGACGCGCTTTGCATCGACGCCGCGCCCGATGCGCTCATCGATCGGCTCGGTCAGTATCGACCGCCCGCGCGCGACAAATGGGCGTTCGTGTCGAAGCAGGAAGCCTGAGCCGGCGCGACGCCGCGCGGGCGCGCGTCGCGGTGCGGTGCGGCGCATCGCCCGGCTTTTCCAGTCGTGTCGATGCGCGCTCGGCGCTTCGCGCCGCCGGCCGCGTCCGTCGCTCCGGTCAGCTGTTTCGGTCGAGCGCCTCGGTCGGCTGGTTCTTCAGTTGAGCGCTCCGGTCGAGCGCTTCGGTCAACCACGTCATGCAGCGATCGCGCAATCGCGCTGCGAATGCGGCGCACTCGAAGCGCGGCCGCCTTGTCCCGCCTCTTCCCCTTTTCCGCCCGAGCGCATCGCGCGCGGGCCGAGGTCCAAGCGATGACGAGCACGCCGTCCAAAGTCGTTCTCATCACCGGCGCGAGCCGCGGCATCGGCCGCGCGACCGCGCTCGCGGCCGCCGCGCGCGGCTGGTCGATCGGCATCAACTACGCGCGCGACGCGGCCGCCGCCGACGCGACCGCCGACGCGGTGCGTGCCGCGGGCGCGCAAGCGTGCGTCGTGCGCGGCGACGTCGCGAACGAAGCCGACGTGATCGGCATGTTCGACGCGGTACAGTCGTCGTTCGGCCGGCTCGACGCGCTCGTCAACAACGCCGGGATCGTCGCGCCGTCGCTGCCGCTCGCCGACATGGACGCCGCGCGCCTCAGGCGCGTGTTCGACATCAACGTGCTCGGCGCGTATCTGTGCGCGCGCGAGGCCGCGCGGCGGCTGTCGACCGATCGCGGCGGCGCGGGCGGCGCGATCGTCAACGTGTCGTCGATCGCCGCGCGGCTCGGCTCGCCGAACGAATACGTCGACTATGCGGGCTCGAAGGGCGCGGTGGACACGCTGACGCTCGGCCTCGCAAAAGAGCTCGGCCCGCACGGCGTGCGCGTGAACGCGGTGCGGCCCGGCCTCATCACGACCGACATCCACGCGAGCGGCGGCCAGCCCGGCCGCGCCGAGCGGCTCGGCACGCAGACGCCGCTCGGCCGCGCGGGCAATGCCGACGAAATTGCCGAAGCGATCGTCTGGCTGCTGAGCGACGCGGCGTCGTACGTGACGGGCGCGCTGCTCGACGTCGGCGGCGGGCGCTGACGCGTCGCGCGCCGCTGACCGGCGATCGCCGACCGGCGGTGGGCGGTGGGCGGTGGGCGGTGGGCGGTGGGCGGTGGGCGGTGCGCGGTGGATAGTGTGCGGCAGGCGGCAGGCGGCAGGCGGCAGGCGGCAGGCGGCAGGCGGCGACAGCATACGGTGATCGGTGGTCGGCGCAATCAGCACGCTTTCGGGCTTCGAACGGTTTCCCGCGCTTGCCCGCACGCTCGGACAAGCCCCGAAGCCCGAGGCCGCCGGGCGGCCTTACCCGCGTCGGCCGCCGTGCATTGCGGGCCTGACACGATCTACGGAACGGCCCCGCGCGGCGCCAGTTACACAAATCTTCACAATTCTCCGCAATCTTTAGCGTTTCATAACAATTTTCGTAAACGTTCGTAATAGTCTCGTGGTCTACTAACGATAATCGCGGCCTACGCCGCAGCACGTCCGTTACCCGCCACCTCGCGGCCACGAAATCGGCCGGGCCCACGCAGCCTGGCCGGCGCACTCGAAGAGATCACCCCGATGCAGGGAAATGCAACGCCCGGCGGCCGGCGCGCGCGCGCGCACGCGTCGACTCGTCACGTCCTTCCGTCCGAAGCCGATTCGTCGTCCGTCGCGCTCGCCGTCGGCGCGCCGCACACGGCCAGCGCGGCAGGCGGCCGCGCCGCCGATGCGCGCGGCCGCGCCGCCGCGCGCGCACCGCTCACCGGCCTGCGCGCATGGCTCGTCGTCGCGGCCGTGCTCTGTGCGTATCTGCTGCCGGGCGTGCTCGGCCACGATCCGTGGAAGCAGGACGAGACCTATACGTTCGGCATCATCCAGCACATGCTCGAAAGCGGCGACTTCGTCGTGCCGACCAACGCGGGGCAGCCGTTCCTCGAAAAGCCGCCGCTGTACGATTGGGTCGCCACCGGCCTCGCGTGGCTCTTTTCCCGTTATCTGCCGCTGCACGACGCGGCGCGGCTCGCAAGCGCCCTCTTCGCCGCGCTCGCGTTCGGCTTCGCCGCGCGCGCCGCGCGCATCGCGACCGGCGCGACGCGCTGGCTCGAGCTGCCGGTGATCGGCACCGTCGCGCTGTTCGCGGGCTCGCTCGTCGTCATCAAGCACGCGCACGATCTGATGACCGACGTCGCGTTGATGGCGGGCACGGCGATGGGCTTTTGCGGACTGCTCGAACTCGTGATCCGCCACGCGGGCGGCGCGAACGACGCCGACGCCGCGCACCGGCCGCCCGCGAACCGCTTCGCGGCGCCGCTTTTCGGCCTCGGCGTCGGCGTCGCGCTGATGTCGAAGGGCCTCTTCGTGCCGCTCGTGTTCGGCGCGACGGTCGCGGCGGCGCTCATCCTCTATCCGGCCTGCCGCAGCCGCGCGTTCTTCCGCTCGCTCGCGCTCGCCGCGCTCGTGTGCGCGCCGTTCGCGCTGATCTGGCCGGCCGCGTTGTACCTGCGCTCCGAATCGCTGTTCCTCGTCTGGTTCTGGGAAAACAACGTCGGCCGCTTCTTCGGCTTCTCCGTGCCGACGCTCGGCGCCGAAAACGACAAGCCGCTCTTCATCTGGCGCGCGCTGCTGACGGTCGGCTTCCCGGTCGGCCCGCTCGCGCTCGTCGCGTTCGCGCGCGGCCTCTGGCGCGAATGGCGCGCGCCGCGCGTCGCGCTGCCGATCGCGTTCGCGGGCATCGGGATGGTCGTGCTGCACGTTTCCGCGACGTCGCGCCAGCTGTACATCCTGCCGTTCATCGCGCCGCTCGCGCTCGTCGCCGCGCAGGCGATCCCGCGCCTGCCGCAGCGGCTGCACACCGCGTGGGACTACGCGAGCCGGCTGCTGTTCGGCACCGCCGCGGCGCTCGTGTGGGTCGTCTGGTCGCTGATGTCCGACCAGAACGGCTCGCGCGACGGTCTGCACTGGCTCGGCCGCTGGCTGCCGCTCGACTGGACGATGCCGATCGAGCCCGCGCTCGTGCTGTCGGCGCTCGCGATCACGATCGGCTGGGTCGGCCTGCTGCCGTCGCTGCGGCTCGCGGGCAAGTGGCGCGGCGCGCTGTCGTGGGCGATGGGCGCGCTCGTCGCGTGGGCGCTCGTCTACACGCTGCTGCTGCCCTGGCTCGACGTCGCGAAGAGCTATCGTTCGGTGTTCGAAGATTTGAACCGCCAGCTCGCGCTCGAATGGAACGACGGCGACTGCATGGCGAGCGTCGATCTCGGCGAGTCGGAAGCGCCGATGCTCTACTACTTCTCCGGCGTCCGGCACCAGCCCGTCGCGCAACCGAACGAAAGCGCGTGCACGTGGCTCATCGTGCAAGGCACGCGCGCGAGCCCGCCTGTGCTCGGCAGCCACTGGAAGCCGTTCTGGTCCGGCGCGCGTCCGGGCGACGAGCAGGAAATGCTGCGCGTCTACGTGCGCACGCCGGCGCCGCCCGCCGCGACGAGCACCCGCCCGTAATGCCCGCGGCGCGCGGCGACTCCGCCGCGCGCCGTCTCCCCCATTTTCGCGGCGTTCGCCGTGCCCTATGCTGTTGCGGTTCGCGCCGTCCGTGCGCGGCCCCGGCCGTGCCCGGACGCGTCCGCATCCGCCGGCCCGGTACGGGAATTGCTCCGCCCGTCGGTCGGCGCCTTCTCGCGCTTGCCCAACCGGACGGCCTCATGCAACTCCGCACACTTCGCTACTTCCAGGAACTCGCGCACTGCGCGTCGCTGCGCAAGGCATCCGAGCGGCTGCACGTCGCGCCGACCGCGATCAGCCGCCAGATCGAGCAACTGGAGCACCACTTCGGCGCGCCCTTGCTCGAGCGCGGACCGCGCGGCATTCGCCTGACCGCCGAAGGCGAATTCCTCGCCGAGCGCATCGATTCCGTGCTGCGCGAGCTCGACGAAGTGAAGACGCTGATCTCGGCGCGGCGCAATCTCGACGTCGGATCGGTGTCGGTCTATGCGTCGGAGGGCATCGTGTCGGGGCTGCTCGCGCCCGTGCTCGCCGAATTCACGCGACGCCATCCGCGCATCCGCTTCGACATCACGGTCGCGAGCGCGCAGCACACGCTCGACGCGCTCTGCCAGGGCCGCGCGGATCTCGGCGTCGGCTTCTATCTGCCGCACCGGGCGGACGTCGAGATTCTCGACGCCGTCGATCTGTCGCATCGCGTGCTGGTGCCGCCGACGCACCCGCTGAGCGCGCGCGCGCGCGTCACGCTCGCGGAACTCGTCGACCAGCCGCTCGCGATTCCCGACGCGGCGTTCGGCGTGCGCCAGGCGCTCGAACGGATCGCGAAGCGCTCCGGCGTCACGCTCGAGCCACTGTTCACGACCTGCTCGCTCGAAACGCAAAAGGCGCTCGCGCGGCAGGGCGCGGCGTTGCTGATCCTGCCGTGCTTCACGCCGCCCGGCGCGAACGGCGCCGCGCCCGCCGACGACACCGACCTGCATGCGCTGCCGATCGCCGACGCCGAGCTGCGGCAGGTCAGCGTCGCGCTTTGCGTATATCGGTATCGGCCGCGGTCGATCGCGGTGAACACGTGCGTCGAGATGCTGAAGGAAGCGATGGCGCGGCAACGGCAAGACGCCGGATTCGGCGAGAAAGGCTGACGGCTCGTCGTGCAAAGGGGTTCGGGCCGCGCTCGCCACGGCCGCGGCGGCACCCGCAGCAGCCCCCGCGGCCGCCGTCAGAACCGCACGATGAGCCCCGTGCCCGCCGCAAGCTGCGTCATTCCCGGCGCGGGCGCCGCCGTATAGTTGTTGACGCCGAAGTCGCTACCGCCGCCGTTGATCGCGTAGCCCGTCGTCACGTACGCCGTGGTGCGCTTCGACAGCCAGTACAGCACCGACGCATTGACGAGCGTCGGCCGGCCGCCGCCTTCCTTGAACGCGTAGCGGCCGCCTTCGACGATCAGCTTCAACGCCGGCGTCGGCATGTACTGCGCCGCCGCCCAGTAGATGTCGCCGTTCGGCGAGGCCTGCAGCGAGCCGCGCACGGCCACGACGCCGCCCGACACCGTGAAGCGGTCGAACGCGTAGCGCGCGACCACGCTCGCGCGACGGTCGGCGGCGCCCGAGCGGTCGAGCGCGCCGCTCACGGTGCCGCGCACTTCCTCGTAGCCGGCGCGCGCCCAAAACCCGCCGAGCTTGTATTCGGCGGCGACGCCCCAGTAGCGGCCCGCGTCCGCGTTGCCCGGCCACTGTTGGCCGAAGCCGTACATCGCCTCGACGTTCACGCCCGCGATGTCCGGCGACGCGTACTTGATCGAATTGTCGAGCCGCACGGTCGCGGGCGGAATCATGTTCAGCGAGAAGATCGAATAGTTGTTGAAGAGCGTCGGCTCGTAGAGCACCGTCTTGTCGTACTGGACGCCGTACTGGCGGCCGAACGTCAGCGATCCGAAACGATCGCTCGTCAGGCCGACGAGCGCGATCCGGTTGAACGGCGTGTTCGCCGCCGCGAACGCGCCGTTGCTGAGCGAAAAGCCGTTCTCGAGCTGAAAGATCGCGCGATAACCGCCGCCGAGATCCTCGCTGCCGCGCAGCCCGAAGCGCGACGGATACGACGCGCTCGCGTTGTTCGACGAGAGCGCGCCGTCGCCGGCCGCGTTCGCATGCGTCTTGTACTGGACGCCCGCGTCGAGCAGGCCGTACAGCGTCACCGAACTCTGCGCCGGCGCGGCCGCGCCGTAGCCGAATCCGACGCAAAGCGCCGCGCAGCGCCCGGCGCGCGCGAGTCCGTCGAGTCGTCGATATTTCATCCGGATTCCTGCGTGACGGGAAGACATCGAGGAAAGGAGAACGACGGAGCGCGTCCTACCGCGCGGCGCGGCGGCCCGGCCAGGTCTCGGCGGCGAGCCAGCCGGCCGCGATGCAGATCGCGTTCGCGACGAGCAGGTAGCCCGTCGGCGCCATCGGATTGCCCGTGGCGCCGATGAGCCACGCGACGATGCTTTGCGCGGTGCCGCCGAACAGCGACACGGCGAGCGCGTAGACGATCGAGAATCCGGTCGAGCGCACGCGCTGCGGGAAGCTTTCCGCGATCAGCACGATGAGCGCCGCGCCGCTCATGCCGTGCAGGCCGGACAGCACGGTCAGCGTGGCGAGGAACACGGCGGGCGTCGGATGCGACACGATCAGTTGCAGCGCCGGGAAGATCAGCAGCAACAGCAGCACGCGCGGCCAGATCAGGGTCGCGCGGCGTCCGAAGCGATCCGACAGGCTGCCGCCGGCGAGCGAGCACACGGCGAGCGCCGCGCCCGTCGCAAGCGTCGCGAGCATCGCGACGCCGCCCGGCAGATGCAGCTCGGTCAGCGCGAACGTCGTCATGTAATTGAGGAAATACTGCGTGATCGTGCTGCCGAGCAGGATCATCAGGCCGATCGCGATCGGCCGCCGATGCCGCGCGTTCAGCTCGCGCAGGATCGCGCGCGTCGAGCCGTACGCGCCGTGCGCGTCGATCGTGTCGGACAGCCGGCGGCGAATATAGATGCCGATCGGCAGCACCAATAGGCCGAATGCGAACGGCACGCGCCAGCCCCATGCGTACAGGTCGGCCTCGGGCAGCGCGAGCGTGAGCACGTAGCCCGCGAGCCCCGCCGCGACCGCCGCGAAGCCTTGCGTCGCGACCTGCCAGCACGCGTACGCGCCGCGCCGCCCGGGCGGCGCAGCCTCGAGGATGTAGGTCGTCGCGGGTCCCGCCTCGCCGCCCCACGCGAGCCCCTGGATCAGCCGCGTGACGACGAGCAGGATCGGCGCGGCCACGCCGATCGTCTCGTATCCCGGCAGCACCGCGATCGCGCCCGTGCCGACCGCCATCATCGCGAGCGTCAGCATCATCGCGGGCTTGCGGCCCGCCCGGTCCGCGTACGCGCCGATCACGAGCGCGCCGAACGGCCGCACGACGAAGCCGAGCCCGAACACGGACACCGACAGCAATAGGCTCGTGAACGCGCTCTTCGACGGGAAGAACGTGTGGCCGATCATCACCGCGAACGTCGCGTAGGTGCCGAAGTCGAAGAACTCGACCGCGTTGCCGAGCGCGACCGCCGCGACGTTGCGGCGAGCGTCGGCGCGCGTCGCGGCCGGGCCGGCCGGCGCGGACGTGTCGCCGGACGCCGGCTGGTACGCGGGTTCAAGCAGGTCTTCCATGGCGTGTCCTCGATCGAAGCGGCGACGATACCAGCCGCGGGCGCGGCGCGAGCGGCGCCCGCCGCCGAACCGGATGCGGTGTCAGGATGGGGAAGCGAAAAGCCGGCGCAACGCGCACGGCGGCGCGCGGTACATGGCGCGCGGCGCGCGGCGCGCGGCCGCGTCAGTGAGGCGGCGCGGGCCAGCGCGGCATCTCTCCGCGCCAATCCTCGTACGCCTTGCCGAGCTGCAGCACGAGGCGATCGGCGAAGCGCGGCCCGACGATCTGCAGGCCGATCGGCATTCCGTTGCGCGCGAAGCCGCAATTGATCGACAGCGCCGGCTGCTCGCCCATGTTCCACGGAACCGTGAACGCGATGTGCTCGAACGGCCGCGCCGGATCGTCGGTCGGCCCCGCCCATTCGGCCGGGAAGCCGGTGACGACATTGGTCGGCGACAGCACCGCATCGACCGACTGGAACAGGCGTGCGGCGGCCGCGCGCATCTCGAACGTCGCGCCGAAGCCGCGCACCGCGTCGACGCCCGACACCTTCGCGCCCTGCCCCGCCCACGCGAGGATGTACGGCAGGATGCGCGCGCGCGCCGCGTCCGGCAGCCGTTCGAGGTCGGCCCACAGGCGCGCCTGCCAGAAGCGGTCGAGGCCGTCGAGCATCGCGCGCGACAGCACGGGCGGCGCCTCGACGACCCGCGCGCCGTGCGCGGCGAAGCGCTCGGCCGCCGCCTCCACCGCCGCGACGATCTCCGGTTCCGGCGCGATCCCGCAGCCGGCGTCGAGCATCAGGCCGATCCGCATGCCCGTCACGTCGGCGGGCGCGATCGCCCAGTCGATCGTCTCGGGCGGCAGGCTCGTCGCGTCGCGCCGGTCCGGGCGCGACAGGAAGCGCATCAGCAGCGCCGCATCGTCGAGCGTGCGCGTCATCGGCCCCGCGCAGCGGCCCGTGTAGTACGGATCGATCGGAATCCGCCCGTTCGACGGCTTGAAGCCGACGATCCCGCACCAGCCGGCCGGCAGCCGGATCGACCCGCCGATGTCGGTGCCCACGTGCAGCGGCCCGTAGCCCGCCGCCGCCGCCGCCGCCGCGCCGCTGCTCGAGCCGCCCGGATTGAGATCGAGCCGCCACGGATTGCGCGTGGTGCCGTACAGGCTCGACAGCCCCGACGACAGCATCGCGTAATCGGGCACCGTCGTCTTGCCGATCACGACCGCGCCCGCCTCGCGCAGCCGCATCGCGGCGGGCGCGTCGACGGTGGCGGGCGGCGCGTCGGCGGCCGCGGCCGAGCCTTGCGCGAGCCGGTCGCCCTCGGTCGCGATCAGCTCCTTGATCGTCACCGGCACGCCGTCGATACCGCTCAACGGCGCGCCCGCCGCCCAGCGGCGGGTCGACGCGAGCGCCTGTTCGCGCACGCGCTGCGGATCGAAGCGGCACAGCGCGTTCAGATGCGGCTCCCAACGGGCGATGTGGTCGATGAGCGCGTCCGCATAATCGGCGGGCGTCACGCTGCGGTTCTCGAATCGTTCGGCAAGCGAGCAGGCGGTCAGCTCGAGCAGCTCGGGCATGGTATCGGCCTCACAAGGTGGGAGACGGGCGGCCGGGCCGGCTGCGGCGGCCGCCCGCCGTCGTTGGATCTCACGATAGCAACGCAAAAAGCGCGATGGATAGCGCGATTTATATCGAACGGCGCGCACGTTTTTCGAGCGCTCGCGGCGCGGCGCATCGTTCGCGAAGACGCCGGCCGGGCGCGTCGGACGGGCACCGGACGAGCGCCGAGCCCGCCCCGGACGCGCAGCGCGCGGGCACGGCCGCGCGCGTTCGGACTCGCTCAGAACGACGAGCCGGGTTCCTTCAGGAACGCGACTTCCTCGTCGCTCGACGGCCGGCCGAGGATCGCGTTGCGGTGCGGAAAGCGCCCGAAACGCTCGATCACGGCCGCATGGCGCAGCGCAAAGTCGTGATAGCCGGCGCAGCCTGCCTCGCCCTTGATCTGCGCGCACAGGCGCACGCCTTCGCGCTGGCTGTCGGGCGATTCGTCGTGCTCGAACGGCAAATACGCGAACGCGCGGTGATGGCCCGTCGGCAGCGCGCGGTCGCCGCCCGACGCGACGAGCGCCTTCGCGTGCGCGAGCGCCGCGCGATCGGCGGCGAACGCGGCCGGCGTGCCCCGGTGGATGCTGCGCGAGAACTGATCGAGCACGACGATGAGCGCGAGCGCGCCGAGCGGCGTGCGCGCCCATGCGTCGAGATCGCCCGCCTTCGCCGCGTCGACGAGCGCGCCGAATCGCTCGCGCAGTCGCGCGTCGAGCGCCGGGCCGCCGCCGAACCACATCTTGCGCGCCGTGCCGAACGCCCGATCGCCGGGCGCGCCGAACCAGAAATCGAGCACGTCGCGCGCGCGCGGCTCGAGCGCCGCGGCCTCGCGCGCGCCGCCGTCCGCGTGCGGGGCCGTCATGCGAGCTCCAGCACGAGACGGCGCGTGCGCGCGCTCTTCTTCTCGAGCTTCGCGACGCGCAGCCCGCCGATCTCCGCCGTGTTGCGCACGTGCGTGCCGCCGCACGGCTGCAGGTCGACGCCGCCGATCCGCAACAGGCGCACGCGCCCGAGCCCCATCGGCGGCTTCACGCTCATCGTGCGCACGAGCTCCGGGCGCGCGGCCATCTCGTCGTCGGTGATCCATTCGGTCGTCACCGGATGCGCGCCGCCGACGAGCTCGGCCAGGCGCGCCTCCACGTGCTCGCGGTCGATCGGCTCGACCGTCGCGAAATCGACGCGCACGTAATCGGCGGTCACGCTGCAGCCGTCGACCGGGTACGGCAGCACCGCGCACAGCAGATGGCTCGCCGTGTGCAGCCGCATCCGCCGGAGCCGCGGCGCCCAGTCGATCTCGGCGACGAGCGCATCGCCCGGCTTCACGCCCGCCGCGAACGCGTCCTGCCCCGGCGCGAGCACGTGCACAGCATCGTCGGGCGTCGCGCCTTCGAACTTCGCCTTGCGCGTGTCGGCGACGGAGAGCGTCGCGCCGCCCGCGAGCGTCAGCGTGCCGCTGTCGCCCGCCTGGCCGCCGCCGAGCGGATAGAACACGGTTCGATCGAGGTGGATGCCGGCTTCGTCGACGGCCGTGACGAGCGCATCGCAGCGCGTCAGATAGGCGTCTTCGCGAAAGAGGGCTTGAGTGGCCATGTGGGAGTCTCGGATATCGTTATCGGTGATCGGAAGCGATCAGTATGCGGCGCGCCGCGCGCGCCGCGACAGGCGCAATTTCGCGCGGCGCGCACCGAAGCGTACCGGAATTTCAGCCGGGACGGTTTCGCATCCAGTCGGCCGTTTCGTAGAACGCGTGCATCAGCCGCTCGCGCAGCGGCGTGTCGAGCCCCACGTCCTCCATCGCCCACGCGATGCAGCGCAGCCACTGGTCGCGCTCGTGCGACGCGATCGAAAACGGCAGATGCCGCGCGCGCAGCCGCGGATGGCCGAAGCGCTCGATGTAGTGATCGGGCCCGCCGAGCCAGCCGCACAGGAACCAGAACAGCTTGTCGCGCGAGCCGTCGAGCGCCGGCGGATGCAGCGCGCGAATGCCCGCGAATTCGGGCTCGAGGTCCATCAGGTCGTAGAAGCGGTCGACGAGCTCGCGCACGCGCGCCTCGCCGCCCACGAGTTCGAACGCCGTCGGCTGCGACGGCGCGTCATTGGTTGCATCGGTCATACGGACATCAGTCGAATGGAACAAACAAGAAAACGAAAAGCGGATCGCCGAAGATACCGCGTGCGCGCGATTCATGCATCGCGCAGCGATTGAAGCGCCGGGCGGCGCAGCACGCCGCGCAGGCCGAGCCAACCGGCCGCGCCCGCGCATGCGACGCCCGCCGCGATGCCGGCCGGCACGAGCCACGGGTCGGGCGAAAGCGCGAAATCGAACACGCGCGACGCGAGCACCGCGCCGACCGCGAGCGCCCCCGCCGCCGCCATCGCGCCCGCGAGCACGCCGACAACGATGAACTCCGCGCGCTGCACCGCGACGATCTGCGCGCGCGACGCGCCGAGCGCGCGCATCAGCGCGGCCTCGCGCACGCGCTCGTCGCGCGAGCCGGCGAGCGCCGTGTACAGCACGAGCACGCCCGCCGCGAGCGTGAAGCCGAACAGGAACTGCACCGCGCCGATCACCTGCAGCAGCACGCGCTCGAGCTGCGCGAGGATCGGCGCGACGTCGATCGCGGTCAGGTTCGGATAGCGCGCGATCAGGCCGTCGAGCACGCGCTGCCGCGCGAGCGGCAAATGGAAGCTCGTGATGTACATCGCCGGGAACTCGCGCAGCGCCGCGGGCGGCATCAGCACGAAGAAGTTCACGCGGAACGTGCCCCAGTCGAGCTTGCGCACGCTCGTCACGGGCGCCTCGACGGTGAGGCCCGTCACGTCGAAGCGCAGCGTGTCGCCCGCCTTCACGCCGAGCGTCTTCGCGAGCCCCGCCTCGATCGAGATCTGCGGGGCGTTCGATGCGCCGAACCAGTCGCCCGCGACGATCCGGTTGTCGCCGGGCAGTTGCGTCGTGTACGACAGGTTGAATTCGCGGTCGACGAGGCGGCGCGCATCGTCGTTCTTGTAGTCGTCCGGATTCACCGGCTTGCCGTTCACCGACAAGAGCCGCCCGCGCACCATCGGCGACAGCGCCGGGTTCGCGATGCCGTTGGCCGCGAGATAGCGGACGACTTCGTCGCGCTGGTCGGGCTGGATGTCGATGAGGAACTGGTTCGGCGCATCGGGCGGCGTCGACTGCCGCCAGCCGGCAACGAGATCGTTGCGCGTGATCGCGATGAGCAGCAGGCACATCAGGCCGAGCGCGAGCGCGGTGATCTGCAGCGCGCTCGCGGCGCCGCGCCGATCGAGCGACGCGAGCGCGTAGCGCCAGCCGAGCCCCGCCGCGACGCGGCCGTCGCGCACGAGCCGCGCGGCCGCGAAGAGCGCGAGCCGCGCGAGGAGCGCGAACAGCACGAGGCTGCCCGCGAAGCCGCCCGCGACGATGAGGCCGAGCGTCAGGTTGCCCGCCGCTGCGATCAGGAGCGCCGCGAAGAGCGCGATGCCCGCCGCGTAGCCCGCCCATGCGATGCGGCCGGCCTCGCCCCACTCGCGGCGCAGCACGCGCACGGGCGGCACGCGCGTCAACGGCGCGAGCGGCGGCAGCGCGAAGCCGAGCAAGAGCACGAGCCCCGTCGCGACGCCGATCGCCGCCGGCCACACCGAAGGCGGCGGCAGCACGACGTCGATCAGGCTGCCGAGCGCGCGCAGCAGCACGAGATGGCCGACGTAGCCGAGCGCCGCGCCCGCGACGCCGCCCGCCACGCCGAGCAGCGCGAATTCGATCGCGAACAGCGCCGACAGCGTGCGGCGGCTCGCGCCCAGACAGCGCATCGCCGCGCAACCGTCGAGATGGCGGCGCATGTAGCGCTGCGCGGCCATCGCGATCGCGACGGCCGCAAGGAGCGAAGTCAGCAGCGCGACGAGCGTGAGGAAATGGCGCGCGCGGTCGAGCGTCTGCCGCACCTGCGGCTGCCCTTCCTGCAGCGATTCGAGCGCGACGCCGCGCAGCTTGCCGCCGTCGACGCGCGCATGCGCATAGCTTGCGAAGCGTTCGACGGCCGCGTCGTCGCCCGCGACGAGGAGCCGGTACGTGACGCGGCTGCCGTAGCCGGTGAGCCCCGTCGATTCGAGCTCGTCCGCGCGCAGCATCACGCGCGGCGAGAAGTTGACGAACGAGAAGCCGCGATCGAGCTCGCGGGTGATCGCCGCGCCGATCGTGAACGAGCGTTCGCCGACGCGCAGCGTATTGCCCACCTTCAGATGCAGCGCGTCGAGCAGCGACGGGTCGATCCATACGGTGCCGGGGACTGGAATCGAACCGGCGGGACGGCCGGGCGCGTTCGCGTCGGGCGCGATCTCGACCGCGCCGCGCAACGGATAGCCGGCCGACACGGCCTTCACGGCCGCGAGGCGCACGGGCGGCAGGCCGCCTGCGTCGGCCGCGGTGGCGGGCGAATTGGGCGAATTGGGCGAATTGGGCGAATTGGGCGAACCGGGAGGATTGAGCGCGCCGACCATGCTCGGGAAGATCGCGGTCGTCGCGGTCGCGAGGCCAAGCGATCGCGCCTCGCGCGCGAACGCCGGGTCGATCGGACGATCGGCCCGTATGACGAAGTCCGCGCCGAGCATCCGGCGCGCGTCGCGCTCGAGGCCCTGACGCAGCCTGTCGGCGAGAAACCCGACGCTCGTGAGCGCCGCCACCGCGAGCACGAGCGCGAGCGCGACGAGCGTCAGCTCGCCCGCGCGCCAATCGCGCAGCGTCATCCGCCCCGCCTGGCGCAGCAGGTCGACGGGGCCGAAACGGCGGCCGGCCGGCATCGCTTTACCCGCCGCCGTCAATCGCGCTTGCTCCCGATCGAATTCAGCCGCGACACCATGTGGTTCGCCATCCCGCGAAAGCCGCCCGACACGCCGCGCCAGAGCCGCGGCAGCGCCCATGCGGAGAACGCGAGAAAGCCGATCATCAGCGCGATGAACACGAGCGGCACGAAGAACGCGAGCGCGAGGCCGCCGACCGCAAGCCCGTCCTCGGTCGTCGACGCGATCCAGTTCGAGATCGGCTCCGGCGACAGGTTGATGAGCGCGCGCGTGCCCGCCTTCGCGATATGCGCGGAGCCGGCGAGCGTGCCGCCCGCGAGGCCCGCGACCGCGAGAAGCGTCGGATCGGCGTGGCCGAGCGAGGCCGCCGCGAGCACGGCCCCCGCGGGAATCCGGATGAACGTGTGGACCGCGTCCCAGAGCGAATCGAACGCGGGAATCTTGTCGGCGAGGAACTCGGCGAGCGCGAGCACGGCGGCCGCGCCGATCACCCAAGGCGACGTCAGCACCGCGAGCGTGTCGGGCAGATGAATGAGATCGAGGCGCGCGAACACGCCCGCGATCAGCACGGTGAGATAGAGGCGCAGGCCGCTCGCCCACGCGAGCCCCGCGCCGAGCGAAATGGCTTCGACCATGTGCGGCCTCCTTGCGCAATGCGCGCGGTTCGAGGGCGGACCGCGCCCGAACCCGGGCGAAGCGGCCCATCGACCCGCCTGCCCCGCCGATTCGCGTGCGGCGGCGGGGCGTTGTCAGATGGATTCCGCTTCATTATAGACGCGCGCCGCGCGCAGCCGCCGCACCGCCGACGCGGGCAAACCCTGCGCGCTCAGCCGGCCGACGACAGCTTGAGGCCGACGAGCCCGACGACGATCAGCGACGCGCTCGCGATCCGGGCGAGCGTCACCGCTTCGCCGAGCATCACGATCCCGAAAATGAACGCGCCGACGGCGCCGATGCCCGTCCAGACCGCATACGCGGTGCCGAGCGGCAGTTCGCGCATCGCGACGGCGAGCAAGCCGAAGCTGCCGAGCGCGGTGACGATCGTGAAGATGGACGGGCCGAGACGCGTGAAGCCCTCGGAGGATTTGAGGCCGGCGGCCCATGCGATTTCGAGCAGACCGGCGACGAGAAGCCACAGCCAAGGCATGCGGGGACTCTCCGTGAATCAAATGGGGTCGTCCCCGTTGTACATCGGCGGCCCGGGGTCGTCCCCGGGCGTCGGAAGTATAACAAGCAGCTTACAATCGCGCTGCGCGCGCCCGCGAGGCCGAGGCCGAGGCCGCGCCCGCGCCCGCGCCCGCGCGCCGCAGGATCGGCGTCCGGGCATCGGACATCCGGCGAAATCGCGCCGCGCCGGCATGCCGCCCCGTCACTTCGATTCGGGCTTGCGGCCGTGCTGCGCGATCGGCCAGCCGTGCGCGTCGAGCAGCACGCAGCGATCGTCGCGATAAAGCGCCCACTCCTCGCACTCGCGCCCGTCCCTGAACGCGCAGATTCCGTACTGGCCGCGCGGGCCGTCGTGGATCACCACCTTGCCGCCGAGCTTCTCGCAATTCACCGACGCCGGATTCGCGAGCGTCGTCGCCTGATTCGGCGGCAACGGCTGCGCGAGCGCCGCCGCGGCGCCGATGCCCAATGCGCAACCGCACAGTAGACGGACGAGCATGGCTGACCTCCTCGTTATGTTGGGTTGGTTAAGCGCTCAGCATAAGAGAAAAACGCGCGAGGCGGCGTCGCGCGCGGTCGGCGGGGCGCCCGATTGGGCCCGTCGACGGGCTGCCCGCGCGCACGCGCGGCGACGCCTCGCGACGCGGCGCGACGCGGCGTCGACCGTCTGCCGTCCGCCTCCCGCCGTCGACCGGCCGCCAGGCGACGCGCGAACACCCCGCGACGGAACGCAACGCGGCGCGCGCGGGCCACAGCTGCGCGCGACGCGCGGCCCCGCGCGCGGACGCCGCCGCGTCAGCCCGCGCCGACGAGCCGGTAGCCGACGCCCGTCTCGGTGACGATGTGCTGCGGCTGCGCGGGATCGGTTTCGAGCTTCTGCCGCAGGTGCGCCATGTAGATCCGCAGGTAGTGGTGGCTTTCGACGTGCGTCGGCCCCCAGACGTCGCGCAGCAGTTGACGGTGCGTGAGCACGCGGCCCGCGTGCCGCACGAGCGTCGCGAGCAGCCGATACTCGAGCGGCGTCAGGTGGACCACCTCGCCGCCGCGCCACACGCGCCGCAGCGCGAGGTCGACGCTCACGTCGCCGAACTTCACGAGCGGCGACTCGGCCGCGCCCCCCTGATTGCGCCGCCGCAGATGCGCGCGAATACGCGCGAGCAGCTCGGACACGCCGAACGGCTTCGTCAGGTAGTCGTCGGCGCCCGCGTCGAGCGCGGCCACCTTCTCCTCCTCATGCGTGCGCGCCGACAGCACGATCACCGGCATCTCGGACCAGCCGCGCAGCTCGCGAATCACGTCGAGGCCGTCGCCGTCCGGCAGGCCGAGATCGACGATCGCGAGATCGGGCTTGCGGGTCGCGGCCTCGATCAAGCCCTGGCGGCCCGTTTCTGCGTCGAACACCGCGATCCCCTCTTCCTCGAGCGCGCTGCGCACGAAACGGCGGATCTGTTTTTCGTCTTCGATCAGAACGACGGTGACGGTCGGTTCACTCATGGTCATGCGGATGTTCGTTGGATACGGGCGCCGGCGCGCCGGCGCCGCGGCCAGTCTCAAGCACCGGCGCGGCTCGGCGCGGCTCGGCGCGGCTCGGCACGGGAACGTGCGTCGGCGCTTGCGCCGGATGCGTGCTCGCCGCTTTCCGGTTCGCCGCTTTCCGGTTCGCCGCTTTCCGGTTTGCTGCTTTCCGGTTCGCCGCTTTCGCGCTCGACGGCCGCGTGTACATCGTCGGCCGCGCGCTCGCCGGGCGCGGCGCGGGAACACGCGTCGGCGGACGGCTCGCCCGCCGGCGGCTCGCCGAAGGGCGCTTCACCCGCGCGGCCCGCCGCGCCCGCCTCGTCGTCCGACCGCTCGCCGTCCGGCTCCTCGTCGCCCGCGCCGGGCTCGGGCGGCGGCGTCTCGACGGGCAGCGTGAACCAGAAGCGCGCGCCCTCGACCCGGCCGTTCGGCCCGAGCCGGTTGAGCGCGCCGATTTTACCGCCGTGCGCGTCGACGATCGCGCGGCAAATCGCGAGCCCGAGGCCGATGCCGGGCGTCGCCGACTCCTTCTCGCCGCGCGTGAACTTCTCGAAAATCCGCGCCTCCATGCCGGCCGGCAACCCCGGGCCGTGGTCGTCGACGAACACGCGCACGAACGGCCGGCTGTCGTCGACGATGCGCTCCGCGCCGATCTCGATCGGCGTGTCGAGCGGCGTGTACTTCGCCGCGTTCTCGAACAGGTTCGCGAAGAGCCGCTCCATCAGCACCGCGTCCATCTGCAGCAGCGGCAGATCGGCCGGCAGCCGCACGCGCGCCGGATGACGCGCGAGCACGCGCTTGCACGCGCCGAGCGCCGCGCCGACCGTCTCCTCGAGCAGCGACCACTGGCGCTTCAGTTGCAGGCTGCCCGCCTGCAGCCGCGCCATGTCGAGCAGGTTCGTGACGATCCCCGTCATCCTGAGCGCCTCGTCGTGGATCGACTCGACGAGCTCGTCCTCGCGCGCGGGCGGGCCGACGCCGTCGTTGCGCGGCGCGCCGCGCGCGTTCGCGAGCATCGACGACAGCCCGACGATCGCCGTGAGCGGCGTGCGCAGATCGTGCGAGATCGCCGACAGCAGCGAGTTGCGCAGCCGCTCCGATTCCATGTTGACGAGCGCGTCGCGCGCGATGTCGACGTAGTGGACGCGCTCGAGCGCGAGCGCGATCTGCGCGGCGAACGCGTCGATCATCCGCTGCTGCTCGGGCACCTCGAGCTCGCGCGAATCCTTCGTGACGACGGCGAGCACGCCGCGCGTGCGCATCGGCGCCTTCAGCGGCAGATAGAGCGCCGTCGCCGCGGGCAGCGTGTCGGTGCCGTGCCCGGCCGGCTTCTGCTGGTCGTACACCCATTGGCCGACGTCGATGTCGAGCGCCGCCCCCGTGATCGTCACCGCCTCGTCCGGGTTCTCGATCTTCTGCTGGACCTTGTCGCCGCTGTCCGGCAGCAGGATCGCGACGCGCGCGCGGAACACCTCGGACACGTGCCGGCCGCCGATCTCGACGATCTGCTCGGCCGTGAGCGCCGCCGCGAGCTCGCGCGCCATCGCGTACATCGCGCTCGTGCGCCGCTCGCGCCGCTGCGCGATCGTCGCGCCGCGCGTGAGGCTCGACGTCAGATGGCTGATCACGAGCGACGTGAGCAGCATTCCGAAGAAGGTCAGCAGATACTGCGTGTCCGTCACGGAGAACGACATGCGCGGCGGCACGAAGAAGTAGTCGAACGCGGCGACCGACAGGAACGACTGCACGACGCCCGGCCCGCGCCCGAGGCGCACCGCCGAGAACACGACGCCGAGCAGGTACAGCATCACGAGATTGGTCAGGTCGAGATGGCTCTGCAGCAGGTTCGCGACGCCCGTGATCAGCGCGCAGATCGCCGCCGCATAGCCGTAGTTGCGCGGCGGCGAGCGGCCGTCGACGACGCTCGAGAACGCGTCGCGCCACGCGCGCGCGCCGGCGTCGAGCGGCGCGCGCGCGTCCTCGCCCGCCGACGCGCGGATCAGCATCAGGTCGACGTCGCCCGCGCGCTCCGCGAGCTGCTCGCCGAACGGGCGCGAGAAGCGGCGCAACAAGCCGCTCTTCGACGAGCCGCCCGCGACGATCTTCGACACGTTGCGCACCTGCGCGTAGCCGATCAGCGCGGCGACCGCGTCCGCGCCCGTCAGCGTCGCCGTCTCGGCGCCGAGCTCGGCCGCGAGCTTCAATGCGTTGAGCGTGCGCTGGCGGGCCGCGTCGGGCAGCCGCGCGAGCCGCGGCGTCTCGACGTACACCGCGAGCCAGTCGGCCTTCAGGCTCGCGGCGAGGCGCGCGGCCGCGCGCACGAGCGTCGGCGCTTCGGGCCCCGGGCCGACGCACACGAGCAGGCGCTCGCGCGCCTGCCAGATCCGCTGGATCGAGCGATCCGCGCGGTACTCGCGCATCTGCGCGTCGACGCGGTCGGCCGTGCGCCGCAGCGCGAGCTCGCGCAGCGCGATCAGGTTGCCCTTGCGGAAGAAATTGCGCACCGCCCGCTCGGCCTGCTGCGCCATGTAGACCTTGCCTTCGCGCAGCCGGCTCAGCAGCTCCTCGGCGGGCAGGTCGACGAGCGTCACTTCGTCGGCCACGTCGAACACGCGGTCGGGCACGGTTTCCCACACGCGAATGCCCGTGATCGCGCCGACCACGTCGTTCAGGCTCTCGAGATGCTGGACGTTGACGGTCGTATAGACGTCGATGCCCGCGTCGAGCAGCTCGTACACGTCCTGCCAGCGCTTCAGGTGCCGCGCGCCCGGCACGTTCGAGTGCGCGAGCTCGTCGACGAGAACGAGCTGCGGGCGGCGCGCGAGCGCCGCGTCGAGATCGAACTCGCCGATCTTGCGGCCGCGGTATTCGATCTGCATGAGCGGCAGCACGTCGAGCCCTTCGACGAGCGACGCCGTCTCGCTGCGGCCGTGCGTCTCGACGATGCCGACGACGACGTCGACGCCCTCCTGCTTGCGCGCGCGCGCGGCGAGCAGCATCGCATAGGTCTTGCCGACGCCCGCCGACGCGCCGAAGAAGATCTTCAGCTTGCCGCGCTGCTGCTTTTCCTCTTCTCGCTGGATCTTGTCGAGAAGCTGATCAGGATCGGGACGGTTCATGCGAGGCCGAGGTCTCCGGTTGGCGGCTGAAATTCATTGTCGTTCGAAAACGCCCAAAAAGGAAAGGACGACGCGTCGAGCGCGTCGTCCGGATGGCGCGACGGGGCCGCGGCCCGGGCGGTAGCGTTCCCGCCGCCGCGGCGATTGTGACGCCGCGCCGCGCTTCGCCCCACCCTGCGCTCCCCCCGCCGCGAACGCGCCGCGCGGCCCGGCGGCGGGCGGCGGGCGGCGCGGCGCGTCAATGCGCGTCAATGCGCGGCCTGCATGGCCTGCGCGGCGTCGAGCGCGAGGTTCAGCTTCAGCACGTTCACGCGCGGCTCGCCGAGCACGCCGAACTGGCGGCCCGCCGTATTGTCCGCGACGAGGCGGCGCACGTCGGCTTCCGGCATCTTGCGCGCCTGCGCGACGCGCGCGACCTGATAGTCGGCCGCGGCCGGGCTGATTCCCGGATCGAGGCCGCTTGCCGACGCCGTCACGAGATCGACGGGCACGGACTTCGACAGGTCGGTGCCCGCCGCCTTCAGCGCGTCGAGCCGGCCCTTCACCTGATCCTTCAGCGAAGGATTGAGCGGCCCGAGATTCGAGCCGCCCGAGCCCGTCGCGTTGTACGGCATCGGGCTCGTCGCCGACAGGCGGCCCCAGAAGTACTGCGGCGCGTCGAACTGCTGGCCGATCAGCGCGGAGCCGACGATCTTGCCGCCCTTCTCGACGAGGCTGCCGTTCGCCTGCGACGGGAACACGGCCTGGCCGAAGACCGTCATCACGGCCGGATACGCGAGCCCCGTCACGACGGTCAGCACGACGAACACGACGATGAGCGGACGAAACAGTGATTTCATGACGATGTTCCTTTAAACCCAGCCGAAGACGGCGAGCACCATGTCGATCAGCTTGATGCCGGCGAACGGCACGAGAATCCCGCCGAGGCCGTACACGATCAGATTGCGGCGCAGCAGCGACGCCGCGCCGAGCGGGCGGTACTTCACGCCCTTCAACGCGAGCGGAATCAGCAGCACGATGATGAGCGCGTTGAAGATCACGGCCGACATGATCGCCGACGCGGGCGTGGCCAGATGCATCACGTTCAGCGCGTCGAGCTGCGGGTACGTGGTCGCGAACGCGGCCGGAATGATCGCGAAATACTTCGCGATGTCGTTCGCGATCGAGAACGTCGTGAGCGAGCCGCGCGTCATCAGCATCTGCTTGCCGATCTCGACGATCTCGATCAGCTTCGTCGGGTTCGAGTCGAGATCCACCATGTTGCCCGCTTCCTTCGCCGCCTGCGTGCCCGTGTTCATCGCGACGGCCACGTCCGCCTGCGCGAGCGCCGGCGCGTCGTTCGTGCCGTCGCCCGTCATCGCGACGAGGCGGCCCGCCGCCTGGTGCTCGCGGATCGTCGCGAGCTTGGTTTCCGGCGTCGCTTCCGCGAGGAAATCGTCGACGCCCGCCTCCGCCGCGATCGCCGCGGCGGTGAGCCGGTTGTCGCCCGTCACCATGATGGTCTTGATGCCCATCTTGCGCAGCTCG
>NZ_JPWT01000061.1:0-79573 GCF_000773065.1 Burkholderia sp. ABCPW 111
TCGACCGCGTCGGGCGACAACAGCACGGCGAGCGGCACGAATGCGTCGGCGACGGGCGATAACAGCACGGCAACCGGCACGGATTCGACCGCGTCGGGCAGCAACAGCACGGCCAACGGTGCGAACTCGACCGCGTCGGGCAGCAACAGCACGGCCAACGGTGCGAACTCGACCGCGTCGGGCGACAACAGCACGGCCAACGGCACGAACGCGTCGGCGACGGGTGAAAACAGCACCGCCAACGGCGCGAACTCGACCGCATCCGGCGCGGGCGCGACGGCAACGGGCGAAAACGCCGCGGCTACCGGCGACAGCGCGACGGCGACGGGCAACAACGCGTCGGCGTCGGGCACGAGCAGCACGGCCAATGGCGCAAACGCAACCGCGTCGGGCGATAACAGCACCGCCAACGGCGCGAACTCGACCGCATCCGGCAACAGCAGCTCGGCGTTCGGTGAGAACGCGGCGGCAGCCGGCGACAGCAGCACGGCCCTCGGCGTCAACACGGTTGCTTCCGGTACGACGAGCACCGCTGCCGGCGCGAATGCTTCCGCCACCGGCGATTCGAGCACGGCGCTGGGCGGAAACGCGGTTGCGTCGGGCGACAACAGCGTCGCGACGGGCGCCGGTGCGACGGCGTCGGGCGCGAACAGCTCGGCGTACGGCACGAACTCGAGCGCGACGGGTACGGACAGTGTCGCCGTCGGTCAGGGCGCGATGGCGTCGGGATCGAATTCGGTCGCGCTTGGCACGGGTTCCGTTGCGTCGGAGGCCAATACGGTGTCGGTCGGTTCCGCGGGCAACGAGCGCAGGATCACCAACGTCGCGGCCGGCGTCAATGCGACGGACGCCGTCAACGTCGGCCAGTTGAACAGCGCCGTGTCGGGCATCCAGAATCAGATGACCGGCATGCAAAGCCAGATCGATACGCTCTCGCGCGACGCCTATTCCGGCATCGCGGCCGCCACCGCGTTGACGATGATTCCGGACGTGGACCCGGGCAAGACGCTGGCCGTGGGCGTAGGCACGGCCAACTTCAAGGGCTATCAGGCGTCCGCGCTCGGCGCGACCGCTCGTATCACCCAGAACATCAAGGTGAAGACGGGCGTGAGCTACAGCGGCAGCAACTACGTGTGGGGCGCCGGCATGTCGTATCAGTGGTAATCGCGTAGGGCTCCCCGCGCGCCGGCGCTCGACGCCCGGCCCGCGGGGCGTGGTTCGGGCCGTCGCATGCACGCATGCGGCGGCCCATTTTTTTTACGACGTTCGTCGTTGCTCGCTTCGTGCGAAGCCGTGCGCGTAATCGGCTTCGTTCGGGCAGAGCAAGCCGCCCGAGCCGACACGTGTCGGATGGCGCTGCTCTTCGAATGTGCGGGCCTGCCGGGATGCGCCGCCGCCGTGCTTGCGGGTGCGTGGATCAATAAACGGCGCATGCTGCGAAATGCAGCAGCCGCGCTTCAGTATCTCGGTCGACACGGACATGCGGGTATCCGGCAGGATGGCCTGCGCCGGAACGCGGGCTTTCTCGCAGCGTCCGCCCGTGCCTTCCTTTCGTTGCGACGATCGATGCCGAAAGATGCGGTGCGCTCAACCGCGCGGCGCTCGGCCTGCTGTGCAGCGGCTATTCGCCGATTCGCAACGCCGAGCGGACAAGATCGGCCGATTACCGCTATCCCGACAGTGGCATCAAGCAAGCCTGCCGGCTCGTCGGCCGAGCGATCGTGCGCCCCGTGCGATTCGCCGGCGACTCCGAACGCGCCGCCGCACGATCCTTGCCGCTGTCGATCCGTTTCGCCGGAACAACTCGGTTCATAGGGATCGGCGCGTCAACGCCGGCGTTGGTGCGCCGGCATCTTCGATGCACGGCATGGGCGCAGGCAAGGCGCGCTTCGCTTCGATGCGCGGCTGCGAGCGCGCACATCACGCGTATCCGAACATGCTGGAAGCGGTCAACGTCTGCAACGCGCTTCATCCTGAATTCGCGGACTTTCGCATGCTCGCTCGATGTCGCCAAGCCAAGCCACGGCCTCGCGTCGTTCGGAGGAACTCATCCGGCACGCCGTGCCGTCGCGTCCCGCGTCGATTCGATCGTCGCCCGCCAATGGGAAAGCGCACAGAGCGATGTCGATTTCGACGCGTTCCCCGGTGATTGCCTGCTGTCGCACGATCCGCACCTGATCTCGCACCTGATCGGGAACCGCGGATGCCGACGTCGCAACTTCGATTGCAAAGGCGGCGCTACGGCGCACTTGCGCGCTTCACGGCGCTCGGCTCGGACACGATCGTCGAATCGCACGCCGTTTCCCGGGCAGCCCCTCGCATCGGGCCGCCAAGACAACGCGTGCGCTTATCCCGGCGCAATCGTTTCGTTATACGAAGGTCCTTGAACGGACGAGCCGAGCGGCGCGCGCTCTGTTTGCGCCGGTTTCGGCGGAATTGGCGGGGTCGTCGGCGAATTCCGCGGCATCGATCATGCGCGTCGCACGCGCGCGGCGATACAACAGGGCGAACATGCGCAGCCGGAGCGGCCAGTTGACGGAACGTCAGGGATGCAAAGCATGGGATGTGCCGCCATGCCGTATACAAGTCGGCCGGTTCGCGCCTGGGTCGTCCGGGCAGAAATTCTAACTTTTTTGATGTTCGTCGAATGCTCGTTTGCATAAAAATGGATATCGGCCGCAGCAAGGCGGCCGCATGAGACGCATGCGACGCATCCGATCAAGAGAATAGCGATACGTTGATCCGGATGCGGCCGTCGAACGACAACGAGATGTCGGCGCCGGCACGACCGTTTTCGGGGCGGACGCCATTCTGTCGCACGCACGCTCATTCGAAAGTTCGATCGCGAATCGCGCGGCGTTCGGACTCCAGAATTGGCGCGCTCCGGGGAGCGCGTCTTCTTGCGATGCGCGAATCGGCCGCTTCCCGCGGAAGCGTTCGGCCCGGCGCGCATCGATCGCCGCTCGCGGCGCTTTTTTCGGAACGCTATTTTTTTTCGGCCCGGATGCGTGTCTATCTTCGCGAAATCCCGACGTGAAGATCCGTGAATTTTCAAATCATGTTAATTCCCGTTCGATTCAACGAGCGGATGCTTTTTTCTCTGGGTCAGGATCGTATTGGGCAATTGCGCCGCTCGGCTTTCGCGGCGAGGTCAATGGGAGATTTACTTGATGGAGCAGACGACGTCGATTGGATGGACGACTCGCTCGCATGCGCGATCCGAGGACTCGTGGGATCAGATTTCGCAATGGATTCTTTTTCTGGTGCCGGTCGTTTTCGTCGCGTTTTGCGTACTCCTGCTGTCGCTTTGGTACGTCGATATCTTGACCGGATGGTTGATCGTGGCTTTTGCGTTGCTCATTGAAGCCATGTTGATCGGCATCGGGTTTTTCGTTTTCGTGACGGTGCGGATATCGCGTTGGCAGCGGCACGAACACGATGCGAAGACGGCCCCGTGCTGCGCGGATCAGCAGGCGGACGAGGATTCGCCGATTCCGGTGGGATTCGACGGCGTGAAGACGGTTCATTGCATGTTTAAGTCAGGGCGGGTCGGCGCGTTTCGGGTAAGCTGTTACAACACGAATTGCCCGCTCATGCGCGAAGCGGACGAAGCCGAACGGCTGCCCCGGCGGACGGAACGAGCGTATTCGCACGAAGCGCTGCTGTATGAAAAATGAAAGGCGCAATGGAAACTCGAATACCGAACGGACGCGTTCGTGACTCGAAGTCGATGTGCGGCGTTCGGGCGAATCGTGCTCGCGAAGCATAGGCAGGAAAGCAGGCATTCGATATCGTGTTGCATGGAATGCGCATGACGGCGCGCCGGACATCATTCGCGCGCCGCTTCCGCGCTTTCCGCTTTTTTCGGAGCCGCCATGTCCAACGTTGCCCTGCATACAAGAAGTGTCGTCGTGGCTGACGATCATCCGATCGTTCTCCGCGCGGTGACGGACTACGTCAACTCGCTGCCGGGCTTTCGGGTGGTGGCGTCGGTCTCGTCGGGCGACGCGCTGCTGTCCGCGATGCGGGAGCAGGAGGTCAATCTCGTCGTCACCGATTTCGCGATGCATCAGGCGGATGACGACAAGGACGGCTTGCGCCTGATCTCTCACCTGATGAGGGCGTACGAGCGCACGCCCATCATCGTTTTCACGATGTTGACCAATAGCGGCGTGATCAGCCAGCTGTGCCGCATGGGCGTGGCGGGGCTCGTCGGCAAGGAGGAGGAGATCACCGAGCTCGGGCGCGTGTGCCTCAACGTCGCGCGCGGCGCCGGCCAGTCGTTGTCTCCCGGCATGGCGCACCGCCTCGCCGTCGCCGGCAGCATCAGGCCCGGCGAAGCGGCGTTCAATGCATTGACGCCGAAGGAGCTCGAGGTCGTGCGGCTGTTCACGGGCGGCATGTCGCTGACGGACATCGCCCGGACGCTGAATCGCTCGCTGGGGACGGTCTCGACGCAGAAGCGTTCGGCGATGCGCAAGCTCCATGTGGACACCAACGTCGATCTCATCAACTGCGCCCGAGAGCAAGGACTGCTCTGATGCAAAGACTCATGCAAGAACTCGAGGGATCGCCGCTGAGAAAGTTCCATTCGCTCGAGTCCAATTTGAAGCGCGAGCGCCGGGTCTTCGCGACCGTCATCGTGCTGCTCGTCTCGGCGGCCATCAGTATCGCGGCCATGACCGTCACCGGATTGTTTCAGACGGCTTTCCGGCAGGAGGAGCAATCCGCGCGCATCCACGAAAAGGAAGTGGTCGACGCTTTCCTGCAGCGCCGCATGATGTTGACGACGGCGAGCCTCGTGCTGCAGCTTCGAATGAACGGCGCGCCTTCGGCGCTGAGCGCGCCGGCGCCGAACGCGTGCACGCCGATGGCCCACAGCGCCCGCGACGACACGATCCTGCGCGAGAGCTGCGATTACACGGTGCAGTTGCTGGCCAACTCGGGGCAGACGCCGAGCGTCGAAATGGTGACGGCCGACAGTTCGGTCGGCTACGGATATCTGTTTCCCGCGGGCGACTTGAGCGCACTTCGCGCCAGCACCCCGTCCGAGCTCGTTTCGGCCGTGCTCGAGCGGTACAGAAAGCGCGGCCTTGATCCGCTCGACGCCGCGCGCAAGAAGCAGATTCTCTGGTTCGCGATCGGAAGCGGGGCGAGCGGCGAGGAGTTGCACATGATCGGCGCGTCCGTCGTGTTAAAGGACGACAGGCTTTACGCGCTCGTCCTGACCAGCGTGGACCTGCACAGCCTCGCTTCTCCGATCGAGCGCGCCGGCCGCGTTCAGCAGCCGGTCATCGTGGACGCGGACGGCGTGCCGCTCGTGAACGCGGACGACTCGGAAATGGTCCGCAAGGTCGACGAGCGGCTCGCCGCAAGACAGGACGGCCTGTACCACTGGATTCCGGGCTTCGGATGGGCGCTTCGCCGCCCGGCGCCGTTCTCCGGTTTCGGGCACATGATGTATCTGCTTCCGCTCGATCTGCAACTGCAGTCGATGCAGTACGAACTGGGTCTCGTCGGCGGCGCGACGCTCGTTCTGATCGTGTTGCTGCTCGTCGCGTTCCGATACTGGAACTACCGGTTTCTGACGCGCATCTACGAGGAGGCGTCGCGAGCGCTCGAAAGCGAAATGCTCAACCATCTGCTGGTTCATGCGACACCGGTCGGGTTGTGCATCGTGCAGCGCACGACGCTGGAAATCGTCGTCGCCAATCCGATCGCGCGCACGATGCTCGGCTTGCGGCTCTCGGACCGGCATTTGCCGCAGGAGCTGCAGAACGCATTCGAATCGTCGCTGGCTACGCAGGACACCCAATCGGACGACGCGCGCATTTTCCAGTTCCCGTTCACGCTGTCGCGCGCCGGGCATTCCGCCGTCCACATCGAAATCACGTACGCACCCGCGACGCTGAACGCGCGGGAGGTGTTCTTTTGCGCGATCACGGACATGACGGCGCACCACCAGGCGGAAATCCTGCTGCGCGAGGCGAAGCTGACGAGCGACGCGGCGGCCAAGGCGAAGGTGGCGTTCTTCGCGTCGATGAGCCACGAAATCCGCACGCCCCTGTCGTCGCTCGTGGGCAACATCGAGCTGATCGCGCGCGGGCCGCTCGCGCCGGAGCAGCAGGCGCGCGTGAAGGCGATGGAGACGTCGGCTCGCGGTTTGATGCAGATCGTCAACGACGTCCTCGATTTCTCGAAGATCGACGTCGGCGAGCTGAGCCTCATGGAGGAGTGGTCGAACATCGCCGATCTGCTCGACCGGTTGGCGCTCTCGCATGCGCCGCTCGCGACGCAGCAGGGGTTGAAGTTCTACGTGGTGTTCGAGCGAAGCCTGCCCGCGCGGCTTTACTTCGATCCCGTCCGGGTATCGCAGATCGTGAACAATCTGCTGAGCAATGCGCTGAAGTTCACCCCGTCGGGCAAGATCGTGCTGCGCGCCGGCTGGCATGCCGGCGAGCTCGAAATCAGCGTGACGGACTCCGGCATCGGCATTCCGGATGACCTGAAGCACCGGCTCTTCCTGCCCTTTACGCAGGGAGACAGCAACCGGCTGAGGCAGGCGCGCGGCACCGGCCTCGGCTTGTCGATCTGCGCGCGCCTTTGCGAGCTGATGAAGGGGCGCATCGATCTGGAAAGCACGGTCGGCGTGGGAACCCGCATCGCGGTGTCCCTGCCGCTCGACGCATCGGAGGGCGATTCGAGCAACGCGTACTGGACGCTTCCGTATCGCCGCGTCGCCGTGCTCGGCCGTGCACAGGAAAACCTCGAATGGCTGACCAATCTGTTCGACCCGGGCGTCACGGCCGTGACTGCCTTCGCGAATCCCGCCGATCCGATCGACGAGCATGCGCACGACTTCCTGATGGCCACCGACGAATTCGCGCCGGCCGAAGTGCGGGCGTGGTGGAAAAGGCCGGATTCGATCGTGTGGGTCGGGCAGACGGGGCCGCTCGTGCCGAGACGGCGCGACGGCGGCGGCGTGGAAATCAGCATATATAGCCTTGCGGGGGTGAAATCCGCGGCGCAGATGCTCGCCGCCGGCCGCACGGCGCTCGTCGATGCCGGGCAAGCGCCTCGAGGGGCGGAGGCGGGAATCACGGTGCTGATCGTCGAAGACAATCTTCTCAATCGCAGCCTTCTGTTCGATCAGCTCACGACGCTCGGCGTGCGGGTCATCGAGGCGAAGAACGGCGAGGAGGCGCTCGCGCTGCTGTCGAAGGAGCCGGTGGACGCCGTGATGACCGACATCGACATGCCGGTGATGGACGGCTTCCAGTTGCTCGCCGAGATGAGGAAGCTCGGCATGACGATGCCGGTGTACGCGGTGAGCGCGAGCGCGCGTCCTGAAGACGTCGCGGACGGCCGGGCGCGCGGCTTTACCGACTACCTCGCGAAGCCGGTTCCGCTGGAAGGGCTCGAGACGGTCGTTCGCGCGTGTTGCAGCGCGCAGACAGGCGAGCGCGCGCAAGACGGCGCGCAGGACGATCTGCCCGACGTCCCCAACGTGCCGGCCGCGTATGCGCGGGTGTTCGTCGCGCAGACCGGTGGAGAAATCGCGGAATTCGACGCGATCCTGCACGAACGCGCGCTGCCGAAACTGAGACGATGGCTTCACGGCGTGTCGGGCGGCATCGCCGTTCTCGGGCCTTCCGCGCTGCATGAGCAATGCCAGGAGCTTCGGAGCTACGTGCGCGAAGCCGGCGAGTGGAATCGCGAGATCGAGCTGCAGGCGTTGGCCATTCGGGATGCGCTCGAGCGGATGGTCGCGGCGCTGACGAACGAATGATCGTCGAACGCCGGGGCCTGCCGGATCGGGGGGCGCTCCCCCGCGGGAAGGCTCCGCGCCGAGTTTCGCGCTTTGCTGCGGGTTCAGGCTCGGATTCGAAGATTTGTGATTCTCTTCACGCTCGACATGATTTAACGTTTCCTGAAGATTTGAGGGCGATCGGACCGGCGGGCGTCGGCGTCGTGCTGCGAGGCCGCCTTCCGGCGGGCGCGAAGCCGCGACGGACGCCGCCGCGACGGCGGCGTCTTTGGGAGAATGATATGGAAACGGGCATCACGCGTCGTAGGGGTGCATTCTTTGCCCGGGAACACGAAAAGGGACTTCCGTTGGATGAGGCCGATCTCGAGCGAGCGCTCGAGGCCGGAGAGCTCGTCATGGATTATCAGCCGATCGTTTCCGTCCGTTCGGGGGCCGTGACCGGCGCCGAAGCGACGATACGATGGGATCATCCGGATTGGGGGGCGCTGCCTCAGCGCGTCGTGTACGCCGTCGCGGACCGGCTGGGCGCAGCGCCCCGGATCGCCGGCCACGCCGTGGGCGAGGCCTGCCGGCAACTCGCGCGCTGGAAGCACGAGGGCGGCGGCGTGTCGGCGCTGTCGATGCGGTTCTCGGGCGCTCAGTTGTGCGCCGAAAGCGTGTTCGAGCGGCTCGCGCAATCGATTGCGGAATTCGACATCTCGAGCAGCCAGTTGACGCTCGAAGTGCCGGAAATGTCGGCGCCGGAGGAATCGCTGAGTCTTCTCGATCGTCTGAAGCGGTTGAGGCAGAAAGGATACGGCATCGTGCTCAGCGATTTCGGGGCGCATCACACGGCGATGTCGACGTTGATGGTGCTGCCCGTCACAGGCGTCAAGTTCGGCGCATCGTTCACCGAGCGTCTGCCTGGTTCGCCGACCGCGGAGGCGATATTGTCAAGCGTCTCGCGGCTCGCGCACGATCTGGGTTTCTCGTTGACGGTGTCCGGCGTCGCAAACGGGCGCCAGTTGGAGCTACTGCGTCGATATCGCGATATCGAGCTGCAGGGCGCCTATCTGTTCAAGCCGATGCGCGCGCAAGACTGGCACGAGCGCGTGAATCCGAGAGCGCTGTCGCAACTGAATCTGCGCGAGCCGCCGTTCTGACGCGGCGAGCGAGGCCGTTTGCGTTTCATCGCGCCGATCGCGATCGGGCGCGCCGGCAGACAGGCCGGCCACCGTTGCGGGCCAGGTTCCGAATCCGCTGCGCGAGCGCCGACGCAAGGGCTGCCGTCAGACGCGGCCGGCGCGATTCGCGCCGCACTCCGGCGCGCCGATGTCTGCGCGGGTCGCGGCGAACGGCGCTCATGCCGTCCTCGCGCGGCCCGAGAGCGCCTCGGTCGGCTCGGCAATGCGCGCGTGACGCGCGCGGACGTTCTTCGGGCTGGACGGCGCGGGCAGCCGCTTTGCCGGCAGCGCCCCGCATGCGAGCCCGAATGCCGCGTCTCGCGCACGGCGAGCGCAAAGGCCGGGCGATTCGACTTTGTCGCGCGCCTGGTCGCGCGCGGCGAGCCGCGTGGAATCCGGATGCCGCGTCAGCGCCGCCGCGCGACATCGTCGCCGTTGCCGCGCGAGCGGTCCTTCGGGACCGGACACGGACATCGCGGCGGCCCTGGGCGGCGCGTCGAGGGCCGCGTCGTGGTCGGCTCGCGCCGGATCGCCGCCGAATACGCCGCTCGGCGCGCGCAATGCAACGCATGCGGGCCGCGACGAAAGCGCGCACGAGCACGCCGCGTGCGCATCGTACGACAAGGCGCGCCGCGCGGTCGCTCGCCGCATCCGAGCTTCGAAGATCCGGCCGCTCGGCAACGGCGCATCCGGCACCGGCGCGTGTTCCCGCGCTTGCAGGAAGTGCGGCGTGGCGTGATCGAAGCGGCCCGCGCGCGGCGCGATGTCGCTGACAAGGCGATACGGGGCCGGGGCTGACCCAACGCGGGGCCTCCCGGCCGCTCGAATGCCGTCGAGCCTGCCTGCGAGTTCGCATGCGATGGATGGGCGCAATGGCGCGACCGGCGAACGTTCGATGAGGTCCGTGCTCATTTTCCTGTCCTTACTCCATACGGTTGAACGGCGGATTCGCTCCCGCCGATGTCGGACGTTTCCGCCGAAGGCCGGGCTTGCGTTCGCGCCGATGTCCTCGGCGGTGCGTGGTGCGACGGCGTGCCGTTTGCAATCGGCACGAGCCGGCTCGTCCGGTGTCGACGAAAGCGGAGTGGCGACCGGCTGCCCCGCGCGTCGGCCGCCCGACCCCACGCCGGCGCAGCTCGGAGAGGCGGATGCGTTGCCCGGCCGCTCGCCGGCGACGCGGCGCGTTGCCCGACGCGCACGCGCTCGACGCCGCTCGACGAACGCGGCCGTGCCGAGCGCGAACCCATGAACAGACATTGCCTTTCTTTTCTTACCGCGGAAATCGCAATTGTTAGAGACGCGGCCTCCATGTCGCCGCGCGTTCGCGATTTCGTCGTTGGCTGCCGCGTTGACTGTCGTCGGACTCGTCGGCCGCGCGCGTCGTGCCCGTGGGGCCGAAATTTCTAAGAACTCTGATTCAACGGTCGATTCGCGATCGGTACAGTCGAATGAATCCGGATAGGCGATGCGGGTGCGTTACGCGATTTCGCCGATTGCCGCGACGGCGCGGCGTGTCGGGCGCGTTGCGTTTCGTGCGTGCTTGGGCGCCATCGACGGGAAACGCGCGGATGCCGCGCGATTCGTCCGCGAGCGCATGAGCGCAGATGGGCGCGCGTTGCGGGTTGCGGGCCGTCGCGTTCGGCAGCTTCCCGTGCATTACGCGGCAACTGATTTCCCGCGCCATCATTCATCGGCGTTCGCCATGGAGCCGCGCGATACGCGCCGTGCCGACGCTTCCGGCACGGCACGTTCGCAAGCCCGTTATCAGCGTGAAAAGGCCCTGGCCCAATACCGGCACGTGATCGCGGCAGCGGCGGCGTGGCTTTCGGCCGGTTGCTGCAGTTTTGGCGCTCCGGTCCGCCCACACGACGAGACGCAGGGCGAGTGTGCCGCGGCTCGATACCCGCCGGCACGCCCCCTTGTCGCCGCTTCGTTCGTGCTCTCGCGAACATCCGCATGACTCGGGGCCGCCGTGGCGGGCCGCGCCTTCGGCACGCGTTTTTTTCATTCACGACATCTCGTCGGTCTCGACCGACACGCAGGAGGGCACATGCCGTCAGTAGTGGTCGCATACGCACCGAGGAACCGCGATGCCCGGCATTCTGATTGTCGATGATCATCCCGCCATCGGTTTGGCGATCCGTACCGTGCTGTCCGGAAGGCAGGAGTTCGGGCCGATCCGCGAAGCGGCCAACGCAGTCGATGCGATGACGCTCCTGCGCGAGCACCCCATCGAGTTGGCCATTCTCGACATCGAGATCCCGGGCGGCGACGGTTTCCGTTTGTTGAAGCGGATTCGTGCGGAAGGGCTGAAAACCCGGGTTTTGATTTTTTCCGCGATGGACGAAAAGATCTATTCGGTGCGGGCGAGCCAGGCCGGAGCCAACGGCTTCCTGAGCAAGCGAAACGACATGGCCCAGATCCTCAACGCCGTGAAGACCATCCTGTCCGGCTATCTGTTCTTCCCCGCCGAGGCCGTTTCGGCGCTCTACCACGATCGAGCGCAGGAAGCCGCGAACAGGATCGGCGGGTTGACGAATCGCGAGCTGACGGTGCTGCGCGGGCTCGCGCGCGGATCGTCGAACAGGCAGATCAGCGAGGATCTGTGCATCAGCAACAAGACGGTCAGCACGTACAAATCCAACATATTCGAGAAGCTCGGGGTGTCGTCGGTCGTGGGCTTGGCCGATTACGCGAAAAAGAACGGTCTGATCTGAGAACGATTCGCGGCAAGCCGCACCGCCGATCAATGGCGCAGGCGAGCCTCGTCGACATGAATACGATGTCATCCTGCATTTGGTCGAAGATCGGCCGCGCCGGGCGCCGCAATGCCGTCCGGCTGTCGGCCATCTTGTGTTTCGCGTCGGTTGGCGCTCATGCGGGCACGGCGAACCCGGAATATCCGCCGCGCAAACTGCAGTTGCACAGCATCGAGGACGCCAATCGGCACTTGTCCGCGGAGCCCGGTGATCGGAGCCGACCGCATTTGCCGAGGACGGTGCGGGTGGCGGTCGCGCGCGACGGTGGCGTCCCGTACAACCTGTATCGCGATCGCGACCTGTACGAAGGCGTGACCGCGGATTATCTCCACGTCATCCAGCATGCCGGCGCGCTTCGCTTCGAGATCTGGATGTTCGATACGCGCGCGCAGGCTCGAGCCGCGCTGATGAGCGGCTCGGTCGATCTCGTCGGCGGCGTTCGGCTGGACGCCGATCGGCACCTGCTTCGGTCGCGCCCGTACTTCACGGACCGGCGGGTCGAAGTGCGTGTGCTCGGAGAAAAAGGCCGGATGGATTCCGCGTCGGCGCCGCCGGAAAGCTATGCCGTGACGGCGGACGATTTCGGCAACGCGGCTTTTCGCGCCCGCTACCGGCACGAAAAGATCACGGCCTATCCGACGGCGCTCGGCGCGCTGCAAGCGGTGGCCTATCGCACGGCCGACGCATTCATCGGCCAGGCCACCGAAGCGAACTACCTGATCGACCAATTGCAGTTGCCGCTGTCGATCACCAATTTCGCCGACGTGGACGCGCCGCCGTTCGTGTTCGCCGCCCGCGCCGCGGACACGGACCTGATCAACCATATCAACGCGGCGCTGCGAGCCATTCCGATTCGCACGGCCGGCGAAATCCAGCGACGCTGGTTCGGTTCGGCGAATCATTTCAAGATCCGTCGAGACCTCGTGCTGACGGAGGAGGAGCGCGAGTACGTGAGGACGCATCGCACCATTCGCTATGCGAGCGCGATCGATCTGCCGCCCTATATGTTCGTCGAGAGCGGCCGCGGAAAAATCACGGGCCTGGGCGTCGACGTCATGGACTTGATCGGCGAGCGCACCGGGCTGAGTTTCCAGCCCGTGTCCTTCGGCACTCAGCGGGAATGCCTCGCGGCGCTCGCGGACGGCAGGGTCGATTTGCTGCCGAACGTCGCGATCGGCGACGCACGCGAGAACTGGATGACATCGACCGCACCGTATGCGCAGACGCTCTGGGTCATCCTCGTGCGCGCGGGCGATGGCGCTATCACCAGCACCGCGCATCTTGGCGGCAAGCGTATCGGCATCATGCCCGAGACGCGCGGGTTCCAGCGGTTCAATCCGGAACCGCTCATCGGCGAGCCGCAGCTCGTCGAGGCGCGCGATATCCCGACGCTGTTCAGCATGCTTCTCGACGGCAGAGTCGATGCGATTTCCCTGCCGGGCACCACCGCCAACTATTTCATCGCGCAGTACGAGCTCGCGAGGCTGGTGAAGGCGGTGACGACGGTCAACGAGTCGGTCACCAGCATTGCGATGGCGGTGCGGCGCGACAACGAGCTGTTGCTCGGCATTCTCGACAAGGTGTTTCAGGCAACGCCGCCGGAGGATCTCGACGCCTTGCGGCGCGACCGGATGCGCTACCGCCCGACCAACGTGATCGCCGGTTGGTCCACCATGCAGCGGCAGCGGGTCGTCAAGGCGCTCACGGCGCTGTCCGTCGTGCTGAGCTTGAGCGCGGCCGCGCTCGGCGCGATTCGCTACGGCCAGCGACGCCGCGCGCGCGAGCTGCGCGAGAGGATCGCATTGCAGGATGCGCTGATCAACGCTTTGCCCTTCGCGGTCTACCTGCGCCAGGCGGACGGGCGCGTGGTCAGCTGCAATGCATCCTTCGCCGAGGCCTACGGGTTGCCGCGGGATGCGCTCGGCGACGCCGACGCGCTGCCTGCGTCGACCATCCGGCAACAGGCATTGAACGCGATGCTCGATGAACTGTTTCAGGCCACGCTGACGGAGCGCCGGGCGCAATTCGTCGACAGAACCTTGGCGGACAACGGCGGCGATTCGGATCTGTTCGTCTGGACGGTTCCGCTCGGGTGTTCGAGCTCGGGCGCCGGCGCCGTGCTCGGCGGCTGGATCGACATCACGCTTCGCAAGCAGACCGAGCGCGCGCTGAAGCAGGCGACGCTCGAAGCGGAGACCGCGAACCGGGCCAAGAGCGCGTTTCTCGCGACAATCAGCCACGAAATCCGTACGCCGATGAACGCGATTCTCGGCTTGCTCGAACTGGAGCTCGGCCTTCCAGGCGCGCCGAACCGGGACACGATCTGGACGGTGCGCGAAACCGCGCAGTCGCTGCTGCGCCTCATCAACGATTTGCTCGACACGTCCAGGGCCGAGTCGGGGCAGCTTCAGCTCGATCCCCGGCCGACCTGCGTCGTGAGCTGCGTCGAGCGGCTGTTGTTGATGTATCGGCGGCTCTGCGCGGAAAAAGGCCTGGCGCTGAACGCCGAAATCGATCCCGGCGTGCCGCAGACGCTGCAAATGGATGGCTTGCGGGTGCGTCAGGTGATCGGCAATCTGCTGGGCAACGCACTGAAGTTCACTGACCGCGGCGGCATCAGCCTGAGCCTGCGATGGCAATCTCGCGACGATTCCCGCGGGACGCTCGAGATCGTCGTGCGCGACACCGGCGTGGGAATACGCGCGGAAGACCAGGCCCGGCTATTTCAGCCTTTTGAGCAGGTGACGGGCGCCGGGGCCGGCCTCGACGGCTCCGGCCTCGGGCTCTGGATCTGCGGTACGCTGGTGGCTCAGATGCGCGGCCGGATCGCGCTGGAGAGCGAGTTCGGCGAAGGCACGCAGGTGCGCGTTTCGATTCCGCTGATGCGAGCGTCGTCGGACGATGCAATGCCGCCGGCGCTGCCGACACCGCGAGACTGGGCGTGCAAGCTGCGCGCGCTCGTGGTCGACGACCACGCGCCGAACCGCATGCTGCTGGTGCGCCAGCTGCACGCGCTAGGCTTCGAGGAAACGTTCGAGGCCGGCGACGGCGAGCAGGCGCTCGAACTGCTGGAACGGGAAACGGTGGACGTGATCCTCACCGATTGCTCGATGTCGCGCATGAGCGGCTATGCCTTCACCGCCGCGGTGCGAGCGGACGAGCGATGGCGTGATTTGCCGATCTTCGGATGCAGCGCCGACGCGCGCGCCGAAGCGCATGAGCAGGCGTTGTCCGCGGGCATGACCGCGTTCCTGGCCAAGCCGGTCGGCCTGCTGGATCTGGCGCATGCATTCGATGCACATCTTCGCGGTGCGGTGCTCGTCGCCCCCCGCGCCGCGGAAGCGGCCGCGGACCCGACATCCGATGCGATGGCGCTTGCCGCGCGCCACGCGCTGTATGCGATCGCCGGCAACGACATCGACGCGCGCAACGCGTTGATCGACACGCTCGTGCGGAGCAACGACGCCGATATCCGGGCCTTGCAGCAGGCGATGGACAACGGCGACGTCGAAACCGCGATCCGGACCGCGCATCGCATCAAGGGCAGTTCGCAGATCGTGGGCGCGGCGGAACTCGAGCATGGCTGCGTCCAACTGGAGCAGCGTCTGCGAGAGGGCGACACGGCGGCATCGAGGGCGCACGCCGCGCGCGTCGTCGCGCTGTGCGCCGTCTTGCATGCGCATCTGCGCGCATTGCGGCAGCGCGCGATCGCATGAAAGGGCCTGCGCAGGGCAGGACGCCGATCTGACGCCGCGGCTGCATCGACCGAAGGCGCAATGCAGCGCGCCGCGTCGCTCGCTTCGTTCGTCGCGCTGCAATCATGAGTCGGCGGCGAGCGGCACGTCGTGTTCGCCGCGTATTGCATCGAATCGCATCGAATCGCCACACGATCCTTCATACCCGAATGCGCGAACCGGTCGCGGCGATCGCGTGCAGCAATCGCGTTTGCGCAAGATCGTCGCGGCGCGCCGCCGCGCGTCGCGTGACGAAACCACGTTCGATGCGATTCGGCCGGCGCTGCGAAGTTCGGCGACGAACGCGCCTGCGCCCGACGCAATCGGCAACGTGCCGGCCTCGCGCGCGGCCTCGCCGCGCATATCGCGAGCCTGCAGCCTGGAGCGTTGTCGCTCCATCCGGATTTCCGGGCGTGGTCCGGCTGGCCGCTCCGCGTGACGACAATCGATTTCTCCATTGAACGCCGCCGCACGGCGGCCCGCCAGCCGGGCAGATCCGAACAGATTCCATCGAGCCGTGCGGGCAGGACGGCCTTGACCCGAGCCCGGCGACGCCCCGGAAAATTCCGATGCCGTTCTCGGAAAAGCGTCATCGCGTCTTCCGACGCGGCCTATCGCGTGCGACGGGCCTGAAGAAAAGAATAACGTCCGAGCCATTCAGCACCTGCGCCGACATCGACGGGCATGTGGGACAACCGCTCATTTCACGCCGGCCCCGAATTGGCCGGCGGCACGACTCACACGTTCCTTCATCCGGGATCTCACATGGCAGGCATCACGCTATCGATCGCCGACGATCATCCGATCGTCCTGCACTCGATCAAGCTGCTCGTCGAACCGCAGCCGTTGCTGCAATTGCGGCACGTGTGCAGCAGCGGGCGCGAACTCCTTTCCGCGTTGACTCGCGAACCGACTCATCTGGTGCTGACCGATCTCACCATGCCCGCGCAAGGCGGCTCATACGACGGCCTGGCACTGCTGCGCGCGGTGCGCGCGGCGGCGCCGCGCAGCAGAGTGATCGTCCTGACCGCGCAGAGCAACGCCGCGATATTGACGAAGGCGATGCAGCTCGGCGCGCGGGCGCTGGTCGGCAAGGCCGACCCGGCGCACGAAATCATCCGCGCCTGCATGCACGTCCACGCGGGAGCAACGCGCCATTTGTCGCCGGTCATGCGCAGGAACGTCGAAGACGGCCAGTCCGCGCACATGCGCAATTGCAACCTGACGCAAAAGGAGCTCGACGTCGTGCGTCTGACGGCGACCGGGCTTTCGTTGTCGGAGATCGCGCTGCAGTACCGGCGATCGGTCAGCACCGTCGCATCGCAGAAATCCACCGCGATGCGCAAGCTCGGCATCCATTCCACGGCGGACCTGATCCGCTACGCCACTGAAAACGGATTGACATGAAAGCGACTCCGAACGCCGCGGCGGCGCGACGCGGCACATCGGCATCCGAAAAAATGGACGAATTGCGATTTTCACCGCGCGCAGCGACGTTCAGACTGCGTGCTTCGAGCGATGCCGACGCAGGCATGAGCGCCGCCGCCGTTTCGCGTTTCTTGCCGCGCGGGCGCTGGGCGCTGCTGTGGTTCGCGTTCGCCGCACCGGCGCCGAGCGCGCATGCGACGACGCTGCCGCAGGCCGTGGCGGCCGCGCGCACGTTCGATGCGGCGATCTCGGCCGCGCGTCACGGCGAGCGGGCCGGCGCGCAGAAGCGTTGGGAAGGGCTCGCCGGGCTGCTGCCGAAGGTGCAGCTCGAGGGCGCGTATACGCGCCAGGATCAGCCGAGCGCGTCGTACGCAGCCGGCGTGCGGCGCCATTACTACGCGATCACGCTGACGCAGCCGCTGTTCGACCTCGGCCGCTATGCCGACTACCAGCGCGGCGCCGCGCAGGCGAGCGGAGCGGAGGTGGAACTCGCCAGCGCGCAGCAGCAGCTCGTGAGCAACGTTTCCGATGCGTTCTTCGAGATCCTGTATCAGCGCGAGGTGCTGCAGGCCACGCGCGCGGCCAAGGAGACCTTCGGTCAACAGCTCGAGCGTGCGCGCCTCGCGCTGAACATCGGTGAGGGCACCCGGACCGACGTCGACGAGGCTCAGGCCAATTACGACGACGCGCAGGCGCGCGAGATCGGTGCGCTCAACGATCTCGAAACCGCCGGCGGCGCATACGAGCGGCTGACCGGCCTGCGTGCGGCCGACGTCGATCCGCTTGCCGGCGTATGTCGCTCGCCGCCTTCGATGGCCGAACTGGAGCCGATGCTCGCGCGTGCGGAAGAGGACAACCTCGAAGTCCGCGCGGCCGCGTTCCAGCTCGACGAGGCGCAGGCCGACGTGACGACGGCGCGCGCGAGCCATTTGCCGGTGGTGAACCTTCAGGGCAGCTACGGCGGCAACTGGAGCCGCGCGCAGAACGGCAACGCGCTCGACGAGCTGTTCGGCACGACGTCGAAAACGCGAACGTCGATGATCGGCATCACGGTGACGATCCCGCTGTTCGCCGGCGGCGCGGCGGTGGCCACGTCGCGCGAAGCGTACAGCCGCCGCGCGCAGCGCCGCGATCAGTTCGAGGATGCGCGCCGGCGCGCGCGCCAGGATGCGCGCGCCGCGTTCCTCGGCATCGTCAACGGCGCGGCCAAGCTCAGGGCGCAGCAGCGCGCGGTGGAATCCGCGCGCAGCCGCGTCGAGTCGACGCATTACGGCCGCGAAGTCGGGCTGCGCACCAATGTCGACGAGCTGACGGCGCAGCAGAAGTATTTCGAGGCGGCGCGGGATCTTGCCGATGCGCGCTTTCGCTATATCACCGCGCGGCTGAAATTGTCGGCCGTGCTGGGCACGATCGCTCAGGACGACCTGAACGAATTTGGATGTTTGACCGTCGGCTAGGCGCATGCGGCCCGAGGTTTCATTGATGGATTGTCATGTCTGACTCACTGTTTCGCCCCGAGGCGCTCGAAGCCGGCAAGGGCAAGCTGATCGGCACGGTTGCGCTGTACTCGCCGCCTTACCGCTGGTTGCTCATCGCCATCGTGGCGGTCATCGCCGTTTCCGTCGCGGCGTTCATGGCGCTCGGCACGTATACGAAGCGCGAACGCGTGATGGGGCAGATCGTGCCCACCGCCGGCGTGCTCAATGTCAGCCCGCCCGTCACCGGCACGGTGGAAAAGATCGAGGCCCGCGAAGGCCAGCGCGTGCGCGCAGGCGAGCCGCTAGTCACGGTGTCGGCTGAGGTGACGACTTCGTTGGGCGACGCCCGCGAGATGGTTCGCACCCAGCTCGAGACGCAGCGCGAGCGGCTCCGGAGCGATCTGAGCGGCCAGACGGTGCTGGCCGACGAAGCGATTCGCGGGCTGAAGGATCGCGCGGCGACATTGGAGGGCCAACTGCGCGAACTTCAACTGCAGCACGCGCACCGCGTGCGCCAGGTGGAGCTCGCCCGCAGCCAGCTCGAGAAGCTGGCGATGATGCGAACTCAAGGCTATGCGTCGAATTCGCAGGTCGATCAGCAGGAAGCCAGCGTGCTCGACGCGGAGGCTCGCCTGCAGGATTCCGTGCGCGCGCGGCTCGACGTGCAGGGCCAGTTGATCCAGGTGCGACAGCAGTTGCGCGAGCAGCCGCTGAATGCACGGCAACGGCGCAACGAAACCGGACGCAAGCTGGCGGAAACCGAACAGGCCATCGTCGAGAACGAAGCGCGCCGCTCCGTCGTGCTGCGCGCACCGGCCGACGGCGTGGTGGGGGCGATGCTGTTCAAGGTCGGCCAGATCGTCAGCGCCGGACAGACCGCGGTGTCGGTGCTGCCCGCCGACGGCAAGCTCGAAGCGCAACTGATGGTGCCGAGCCGCGCCATCGGCTTCATTCATCCGGGGCAGACCGTGGTGCTGCGCTACGAGGCTTATCCCTACCAGAAATTCGGCCAGCAATTCGGCCGGGTGTCGGGCGTGTCGCGCAGCGCGCTGTCGCCGCAGGAAGTCGCGGCGTTGACGGGCCAACCGAACGTGCAGGAGCAGCACTACCGGCTGACCGTCGCGCTGGATCGTCAGGACATCGCGGTCTACGACCGCACGGAGCGCCTGCGTCCCGGCATGGCGCTCGATGCCGATCTCCTGCTCGACCGTCGCACGCTGATCGAATGGGTGCTGGAGCCGATCTACGCGCTCGGCCGTCGCGCGAGCGCCTGAAACCGAACTGTCACGAACCACCGGCTTGCCGCTCGCGGCGCGCATGCCGGCACTGAAATCCGAACGATGAGTATTCTGAATGCCTTGCGCTTTGGCTGGGGACGCCGGCTGCCAGTGATCCTGCAAACGCAGGCGGCCGAATGCGGGCTTGCCTGCGTGGGAATGGTGGCGGGATTCTTCGGCCACGATATCGACATGATGCATCTGCGTCAGCGCTTCACCACGTCGCTCAAGGGCGCCACGCTCGGCGACGTGATGCGCATAGCCCAGCGCCTCGGGCTGGCGTCGCGCGCGCTGCGGCTCGAGCTGGGCGAGCTCGGCCAACTGCGGCGGCCCTGCATCCTGCATTGGGAGATGAGCCATTTCGTGGTGCTCAAGCGCGTCGAGCGCGATCACATCGTCATCCATGATCCCGCGCGCGGCGCGCGCAAGGTGCCGATGGACGAAGTCTCGCGCTGCTTCACCGGCGTCGCGCTGGAATTGCTGCCGACCGCCGCGTTCGAACGCAAGCGCGAGCGCGAATCGATTTCGATGCTGCGGCTGATCGGCAGCGTGCTCGGCGTGCGCTCGGCATTCGTCCAGGTGCTGACCTTGTCCGTCGCGCTGGAGTTGTTCGGCATCCTGACGCCGTTCTACATGCAGTGGGTGATGGATCACGTGCTGGTTTCGTCCGATCGCGATCTCCTGACGCTGCTCGGCATCGGCTTCGCGATGGTGGCGCTGTTCCAGACCGCCATCACGGCGCTGCGCTCGTGGGTCGTGACATGGTTCTCGAGCCTGCTCAGCGTGCAATGGAGCGCCAATGTCTGCGCGCATCTGCTGCGGTTGCCGATGACGTATTTCGAGCAGCGCCATATCGGCGACGTGGTGTCGCGCTTCGGTGCGGTGGGCACGATCCAGAGCACGCTGACCTCGCGTTTCGTCGGCACCTTGCTCGACGGCGTGATGGCCGTCGTCACGCTGGGCATGCTGTTCGTCTACAACCGCACGCTGACCTGGCTCGTGATCGCGCTGTTCGCCGCATACGCGCTGCTGCGCGCCGTCGCGTACCGTCCGTTCCGGCAGGCCAATGAAGACCAGATCGTCTACGCGGCGCGGACCGAGACTCAATTGCTGGAATCGATCCGCGGCGTTCAAGCCATCAAGCTCGCCAACAAGCAGGACGAGCGCGTGGCGATCTACGCCAATGCGATGGTCGAGACCGCGAACAAGGGAATCGCGATCCAGCGCTTGTCCATCGGTTTCTCCGCCGTTCACGGACTGGTTTCCGGTATGGGCCGGGTCGCGCTCGTGTGGCTGGCCGCGCAGCAGGTCATCGACGGCAGCTTCTCCGCCGGCATGCTGGTGGCCTACATCAGCTTTGCGGATCAGTTCATCGGACGAGGCTCCGGCCTGATCGACGCGCTGATCGATTTCCGCATGCTGCGGCTGTACGGCGAGCGCCTCGCCGATATCGTGCTGACGGATGTCGAGGCCGACATGGAAGGGAGCGTCGCGCACATGCCGAGCACGCAACGGGATGCGCCGCCCGCGATCTCCGTTCGCAATTTGCGCTATCGCTACGCGGAAGGCGAACCGTGGGTGCTCGACGGCTGCTCGTTCGATATCGCCGCCGGCGAATCGGTGGCCATCGTCGGCCCCTCGGGGCAGGGGAAGACCACGCTGGCCAAGCTGCTGCTGGGGCTGCTCGAACCTCAGGAGGGCACGATCGCGGTGGATGGCGTCGACATTCGCCACATCGGCTTGCAGCACTACCGCGACCGCATCGGTTGCGTGATGCAGGACGACATTCTCTTCGCGGGCTCGATCGCGGACAACATCGGCTTCTTCGATCTCGAACCGGATCTGGCGCGGATCGAGGACGCGGCGCGGCTCGCGCAGATCCACGACGACATCGCCGCGATGCCCATGGGCTATCAGAGCCTGGTGGGGGACATGGGATCGTCCCTGTCGGGCGGGCAGTGTCAGCGTGTGCTGCTGGCGCGCGCGCTGTATCGGCGTCCGGACATTCTGGTGCTGGACGAGGCCACGAGCCATCTCGACGTCGCACGCGAACTCGCGATCAACGAGGCCGTCAGCGCGATGCCGATCACGCGCATCCTGATCGCCCATCGCCCCGAAACCATCCGCAGCGCGCAGCGGGCCTTACTGCTGGAAAACGGGCGCGCCGCGTTCGTACCGTTGCCCGTCGCGACGCGGTGAGGCGCGCGTCGGACGCGCGTCGCGCATCGGTGCGCATCGGCGCGCGACCGACGAGCCCGCTGACGATTCGAGCCGCCGGCGAACCGGCCTTTCTTTGTTCGCCAATCCACTATTTCAAAAGGAGTATTTCAATGCGTGAACTGACCGTGATGGAACTGGAGCATGTCGCCGGCGCAGGCTTCTGGTCGAGTCTGGGTGCCAGCGTTCTCGGCGCGCTCACGGGCTTCGGCACGGGCTTCTTCAAGGGCGGCGTGACGGGCGGCAGCACGGGCGGCATCGTGGGCGCGGGCATCATTTCGGCCGGCGTCGGTGCAATCGCCGGTGCGATCGTCGGCCTCGTGGGCGGCGCCATTTACGGCCTCATGAACGACTGGGCCCCGACGGCGTCGTGGTTCAACGAGAACATGAACAGCCTGCTCGATCCGACCTATCCGGCACTGAAGTAAATCCGGCGGCCGTCTTGTCCCGCGCGGCGCGACCGCTGCACGCCAAGTGCCGGGGACGAGACGGCTCCGTGTCACAACGTCGGAGTCCAGACGATCCGACGCTAACGAAGGAGCTGAAAATGCGCGAACTCAACTACATGGAAACGGCGAACGTCGCAGGCGCGTGGAGCTGGTCGGATATCACGACGAGCTCGATCATGGCGATGTTTCGTCCGGCGTCGAACGCCGAGCTCACCGTGAGGGAGCCGCCGGAGTTGACGGGCGGCGCGGCCGGATTGGGCGACACCTTCGGCAAGGTTGCCGCGGCGCTGCTCGTCGGCGGCGTACTGCTCGCCGGCGGCATCGGCGCGGGCTTGCTGTCGCTCGCACGTCGCTGATCCGACGGCCTGTCCGCATCGTCCCCCTCGCGCCGCGGCACGCGAGCGCGAGGGGGCATGACGCTGTCGCCGCCGCTGTCTTCTGCGTTGCGCATTTGGACGTTTTGCGATTTAAGGACTCCGAATAATGGAACAGAATGAATCGTTGTCCGCAATGCCACGCATGGCGCGACAACGATCAAACCCTGTTCAATCAAACGGAAAACGTAAATCGAATGAACCAGAAAATCGCCTTCGGCATTCTTTCCGCCGCTCTCGCACTGCCCATGGCCGCTCACGCATCGGACGGCACCATCACGTTCAATGGCGCAATCGAGGCGCAGACCTGCACGATCAGCGTGAACGGCGGTAACCAGGACGCCACCGTTCAGCTTCCGACGGTGTCGGCAAGCACGCTGAGCACGAAGGGCAGCACGGCGGGCGCGACCAACTTCACGATCGCGCTGAGCGAGTGCTCCGGCGACGCCACGCAAGTCCGCGCCTTCTTCGAGGCGGGCCCGAACGTCGACGCCACGAGCGGCAACCTGAACAACAACGGTTCCGCCACGCAAGTGCAGGTTCAACTGCTGAACGCGGACGGCGTCGTGCTGCAAGCGGGCGACGAGTCGCAGCGCAGCAATGCCGCTTCCGCTCTGACGGACGGCGCGGCGACGCTGGTCTACGGCGCTCAGTACTACGCGACCGGCGCCGCCACCGCGGGTGACGTTCAAACTTCGGTGACCTACTCGATCGACTATCTGTAAGCACCGTCGGCGAGGCTCCGTCGTCTGCATGGAGCCTTTTACGGCAAGGGGGGCTATTCCAGCCCTCCTTCGTAGGCTGGAATTCACTATGCTCTCATTCAGAACGCCGAAGCGCGGCCGCTCGCGGTTGCATCTCTTCGTCCTTTCCCTTGCCCTTGTCGTCAGCACCGAGGCGGCAGCCAACATCGTTCTGTTCGGCACGCGCGTGATCTATCCCGAGGGGCGGCGCGAAGTGTCCGTGCGCATGAACAATCGGGGCGATCAGCCCGCACTGGTTCAGGCATGGGTCGATCGCGGCGACACGACGGCGACGCCCGACAAGGCGGACGCGCCGTTCGTCATCACGCCGCCGATTTCCCGCGTCGAACCCGGCAAGGGGCAGACGTTGCGGCTCTCCTTTCTCGGCGACGACGTGCCCGAGGACAAGGAATCGCTCTACTGGCTGAACGTGCTCGACATTCCGCCCAGGCCGAAGGCCGTCGAAGGTGAAAACCTGATGCAGCTCGCCATCCGTTCGCGCGTCAAGATATTCCTGCGGCCCGCGGCGTTGACCGACGAAGGGGCGATGGCCGCCGCGCAACAGGTGCGATGGCAGGTGCAGCGCGACGGCAACGGGCGCGTTCAAGGCGTCTTGGCGAGCAATCCCAGCGCTTACTACGTCAATATCGCGACGGTCGAGATCGGCCCCGAAGGCAAATCCGTCATTGCCGGCGAGGGGGCGATGATCGCGCCGGGCGCGACCCATTTGTTCCGTTTCGCCTCGTCGCTTCCGGCACAGCTCGAGAAGGCGCGCGTGGCGTTCGGCTATATCACCGACTACGGCGGCATTGCGCGCGGCGAAAGCACCCTCGGCACGCCCTGACACCCCCGGTTTCGCTCCGCGCCGCGCCTTGCCCCACAGCCGGCGGCGGCGCCCGGCGCGACGCACTTCAACCTTCAGTCACCATGGATATCAATCACTCGGCCCGTGCGAGGGCGGGGCGCGCTCGCGCGCGCCTGCCGGTTCTCAAACCACTTCCCGCAGCGGCGTTGCTGGCCAGCATGAGCGTGGCGCAGTGCGCGTCGGCCGCGAGCGATGGCGCATCCGCTTCCGCGCCGCGGCGCGAGCCGACGGCGACGCTCGCCAGCGCGAGCTTCGATCAGAATTTCCTGCGCTCCGGTTCGGGCGAGACCGTCGATTTGTCCCGGTTCGCCAACGGTAATCCGCTGCTGCCCGGCGAGTACCGCGTGGACGTCTACGTGGCGGATCGCTTCATCGGCCGAGAAACCGTTACCGTCAAGCAGGGCGACGGCTCCGACGGCGGCGCCGCGCGCGTCTGCGTGTCGCGCACGCTGTTCGACCGCCTGGCCATCGACCCCGCACAGGTGCCCGCGGACACGCTCGCGCGGCTGGCCGACGCGGCCGGCTGCATCAGCATCGAGGCGCTGTCCGACGATGCGCGCGCCAGCCTCGACACAGCGGAGCTGCGTCTCGACGTCAGCCTGCCGCAGGCGTTGATACGCCGCCATGCGCGAGGCTACGTCGATCCGGCGCTGTGGGATTCGGGCGTCACGGCGGGCATGCTGGGCTACAACGCCACCTTTTACCGCAGCGAATCCGGCAACCTGACGCAGCAGTCGGCTTACGTCGGCATCAATGCCGGCTTCAACGTCGGCGGCTGGATGTTTCGCCATAGCGGCTCCTACCAGTGGCGCGAACGCGAACCTTCACGCTACAGCTCGATCCGGACCTACGTGCAGCGCGACATCACGCCGCTGAAGGCGCGCGTGACGTTGGGCGAATCCAATACCAGCGGCGAAATCTTCGACACCTTCGCGTTCCGCGGCGTGCAGCTCGCCACCGACGATCAGATGTGGCCGGAGTCGATGCGCGGATACGCGCCGGTCGTGCGCGGCATCGCGCAAACCAACGCGCGCGTGACGGTGCGCCAGGGCGACGCGGTGCTGTACGAGACCTCGGTTGCGCCGGGCGAATTCGTGATCGACGATCTGTACCCCACCGGCTATGGCGGCAACCTCGACGTCACGGTGACGGAGGCGGACGGCCGCGTGCAGCAGTTCAAGGTGCCTTACGCGTCGGTCGCGCAACTGCTGCGCCCCGGCAGGACGCGCTACAGCGTGGTCGCCGGTATGGTGCGGTACGGCGGGTTGAGCTATCTGCCGAGGGTGATTCAGGCAACCGTGCAGCGAGGCTTGTCCAACAGCTTCACCGCGTATGCGGGAGCCCAGGTCACGAACGACTATGGGGCCGTGCTCGCGGGCGGCGCGTTCAGCACGCCCTTGGGCGCCTTCGCGCTCGACGTGACCAAGTCGTGGGCGTCGGCCGCCGGCTTCAGGCGCAACGGCACCAGCGTGCGTGCGACGTACAGCAAGCTGATCACCGCCACCAACAGCAATTTGTCGGTGGCGGCGTACCGCTTCTCGTCGTCGGGCTACATGGACCTGCAAAACGCGCTGCAATACAGCGATCAGGCGCGGCGCGGCACGCTGAGCGATACCTCGTGGGTGACGAGCAGGCCGCGCAATCGCCTGTCGGTCACGGCAAGCCAGGGCTTCGGCTCGCGTGCCGGCAATCTCTACGTCAGCGGCTACAGCCAGAACTTCTGGGACCGTTCGGGCAGCGATACGCAGTTCCAGATCGGCTACAGCAACAATTTTCGCGCGCTCGGCTATACGGCTTCGATCAGCCGCAGCCGCACGTCGCTTGGGCGGATGGAAAACCTCTACATGCTGTCGCTGTCGGTGCCGCTCGGCGGCAAGTCGCGCGCGCCGACGCTCAACATGGCGGTGACCAACGGATCGGACGGCACCAGCGTGCGTTCCACCGTCAACGGCACCGCGCTGAAAGACAGCTCGCTCGATTACAGCGTCGGCGTGACGCGCAATTCGAGCCGCGACGTCGGCGCCAACGGGTCGGTGCTGTACCGCTCGCACTACAGCGCATTGCAGGGCAGCTTCGATGTGGCCGATCGCTACCGCGCGATGTCCGCCGGCGCGAGCGGCATGCTCGTTGCCGATGGCGGCGGCGTCACGGCCTCGCCGTACAACGCGCAGTCGATCGCGATCGTGGAAGCGCCCGCGGCGGCCGGCGCGCGCGTGCTCGGGTATTCGGCCATCGTGCTCGATCGCAACGGCCATGCGGTGGTGCCGTACCTGAATCCGTACCGGCTCAACGAAGTGTCCATCGATCCCAATGGGCTGCCCGACGACGTCGAACTGCTCACGACGCGGCAGCAGGTTGCGCCCCGGAACGGCGCGATCGTCAAGGTTCGCTACGGCACCGTGGTCGGCCGGCCGGTCCTGATCCGGGGAACGCTGCCTGGCGGCAGCGTGCTGCCGTTCGGCGCGTCCGTGGCCGATCCGGACGGCAACGTGGTCGGCACCGTCGGTCAGAGCGGGCGGTTGTACGCGCGCCTCGCCGACGGGCTCGAGAAGCTCGTCGTCAGATGGGGCGAGCGAGACCGCAATGCCTGCACGCTTGCATTGCCCGAGCAGGCGCCCGACGCGCCCGACGGCAAGACCGGTCCGCTGAAACATCTGCAGCGTTTCGACGCGGTGTGTCAGCCGTTCTCGACGGACGCCGATCAGGCCGCATCGATGCACCCGCGCGCGGCGACGCGGACATCGGGTTGACCGTGCGCTCCCGCGGCGGAGATTGCCGCGCGCATGGCGTTTTCTCACGATGATGAAAGGACGATTGTGATCAAGGAATACACACTGAAGCTTGGGCGCACGTCGATGCGGCGCCTGCTGCCGTGGGTGGCGCTGAGCCTGCTCTGCGCCGGCGCGGCGCACGCGACGCAGAACTGTTCGGTAGGCAGCGGCGAAAGCGTCGTGCTGCTCGATTTGACCCAGAAAATCCTGGTGCCGGAAGACGCGCCGATCGGCACCGTGCTGATGAGCGCCCACGGCGTCAGCCGTACGGCTCAATGCATGCTGAACGTCACGTATCCGTTGACGAGCGAGTACGCGTACGTGCGTCGTCCCGATCTGACCACCAGCAATAGGATCGGCAGCGGCCTCGCGATCTATGTGACCTACAACGGCGACCGCGGCAATTCCGCGGCCAACTGGAAGACCGACGTGCTGGTCGACTCGGCGGTCAAGAGCGTTTCGGTGCCGTTCACGGTGGACATCGAACTCGTGAAGATCGGGGAGACGCCCACGAGCTCCGACACCAAGCTGCCGAGCAACTACGTGCACGTGCTCAGCGTGGCGGACCCGAACCAGAACTTGCTGGCCCAGGGCGGCAACGCGATGTACTTCATCAGAGGACTGCAAGATGTCGTGGTGTTTACCAAGAGCACGTGCTCGGTTGTCGGAGACGCCAATCCCGTCGTCAATCTCGGCACGTTCGCGGCCAATGGCCGCTCGGGCCTCGGCTCCGGCATCGGTTCGACATCGCCGTCGCGGGATTTCATGCTGGAGCTCGACTGCAAGCAGGGCAATACCGGCGCGTTTTCGGTCGCGCTGACGTTGGACGGCCAGACCGCATCAGGCTATGACAGCGCCGGCGTGCTGGCGCTGTCGGCGCAGGCGGGCGCGGCGACCGGCGTCGGCGTGCAGGTGCTGAAAGGCGATTCCGGCTCTCAGACGGCCGTGCAGTTCGGTTCTGCCTGGGACGTCACCTCGCGATGGCAATCGGACGGACGAATCCAGCTTCCGTTTTCGGCACGCTATTACCAAACCGCCGACACCATCACGCCCGGCCCCGCCAACGCCACGGCGACTTACACCATCAGCTACATGTAGCCTCCACGCCCTTCACCGCGCTATCCGGCGACGTGGTCGGATAGCCGCGGCGGCGATAGCCAGGCCGCGTTTTCGACGCGACGGAGCGCGCGTAATCACATCGCCGCCGCGTGAGCTTCTTTCGCATTTGGGCTGCTTTCGGAGAAGAACCGGTCATCCCTCGTTTCCCCGTCATGCCGGACAAGACGAGAACGCATGGCATCCGCCCATCCGCCCATCCGCCCATTCGAGCGCGAAGCGGTACGGCCGTGCAATGAGCGGCAGGCTTGACGGCAAGGTCCGCCAGGGAGGATCGGATTTGTATTCGCCTGTACCGAACATTACAATTTGGGACCGACTCCAACTCGGCTTTCGCATTGTCCGGGTGCGAAGCGCCGGGTGCGCGCACGGTCCGATTCCGTAATTGGACCGTGATTCATGCATCAATTCGCTCTGCGAAGCCTATGTCCCATTCATCGAACATGATGCGTCGATTCCGAATGGCTCGAGCCGCGCGCTTCGTGCTGCTTGCTCTCGCCCTGCTGGCCGCCCTGCTCCTCGCGCTGCGCGCCTACGATGTTCGCAACGGGCCTGCGCTCGAACCCTGGCATACCTTCGTGCCGGACGAACTCGACGTCGAGCAACTCGACCGGAGCGGCTGGGACGGCTATTTGCGTCGCGAGGACGCTCTGTTCGAACAAGTCAAAACGCAAGTGAGCGAGCGCTTGCCGCCGGAGGCGCGCGTGCCTTCGAATCGTTATTTCGAAGGCAGTCCGATCTATCCGCCGCACTTCGAGCACGATTGGAACCGTTCTTACGAAATGCTGCCGGCCGGCAAGCCCGTCGGCGCGGTCGTGTTGCTGCACGGCCTGACGGATTCGCCATACAGCCTGCGCCACATCGCGCGGCATTATGTCGAGCGCGGTTTCGTGGCGGTGGGCATCCGGCTTCCGGGGCACGGCACGGTTCCCGCGGGCCTGTCGAACGTCGATTGGGAAACGTGGATGGCGGCGACTCGGCTTGCCGTGCGCGAGGCGCAGCGCCGCGCCGGCCCCGGCAACCCGATTCATCTCGTCGGCTTTTCCAATGGCGGCGCGCTGGCGATGAAATATGCGCTCGACAGCCTCGAGGACAGTCGTCTTGCCCGTCCCGCGCGCATCATCCTGGTTTCGCCGATGATCGGCATCACTCGCTATGCGAGGTTTGCCGGTCTCGCGGCGCTTCCCGCGCTGCTGCCGCCATTTGAGAGGGCCGCGTGGCTCGGCATCGTGCCGGAGTTCAATCCGTTCAAGTACAACTCGTTTCCGGTCAACGGGGCGCGCCAGTCGCATCGCCTCACCAGCGCGCTGCAGCAACAGATCGCGCGCCTCGCGCGCGCGGGCAGGCTGGACGGACTTCCTCCCGTACTGACTTTCCAGTCGGTGCTTGATTTCACGGTCAGCACCCGGGCGATTGTCAGGCGGCTCTATGCGATGCTTCCCGACAACGGCAGCGAACTGGTGGTGTTCGACGTCAATCGGCGCGCGAAATTCGGCGCGCTGATCGATCCGGCATCGACACGGGAACTGTCCAGGATACTGCCGACGTTGCCGGTGAACTACCGGCTCACGACGATCGGCAACGCCGCGGACAAACCGGAGGCGGCGCATGGGGGCGTGGTCGAGCGCACCGTCGAGCCGGGCGATATGGGAGATGCGGGAGATGCAGGAGATGCGGGAGATGCAGGAGATGCGGGAGATGCAGGAGATGCAGGAGATGCAGGAGATGCGGGCACGCACTTCCGTGATCTGGGGCTCCCCTATCCGCCGCAGATTTTCTCGCTGTCGCACGTGGCGCTGCCGTTTCCGCCCGATGACGCGCTTTACGGCTCGCAACCGGCGAATGCGGACAACCCGCGATACGGCGTTTCGCTCGGTGCGCTCGTGCCGCGCGGCGAGCGGGGCGTGTTGACGATCAGCCTCGATTCCATGTTCAGGATTTCGTCGAATCCGTTCTTTTCCTATCTGCTTGCCCGCATCGACGATGCGATTGCCACACCGGCGCGCGTGATCGGCGTTCGGCCCGACGCGACACGGCGCGCGAAAGCTCCGAACGCGATCGCATCGACGGAGCCGGACCCGGACCCGGACCCGGAATTCGAGGACATGCAGCGACGGGTGGTCGACCTCGAACTGGAACCCGCGACCATTCCCTGATCGCGCGCGGTCATGCGGCGGCCGTCCTGCACGGGCGAGCCGCCCGGCGCTTCCGCCACCTGAATGCACAAGAGACTCGGCGCGATGAATCCGAGCGTCATTTCCGCGCATGCCGAGGCGATTGACGCCCTGTCGCTATCGACCTGCGTCGCGATGGTGATGTTCGCGCTCGGCAAGCCGAGGGTTGGTGCCGTCGCGCTTTTCTCGATCGCCGCGCTACCGTTTCGCATGGAGCTCGCCGCGCCACACGGCGCGGCCCCCCCAACGTGCCGAATCACGATGCGTCGGGCGCAGCGAGCGAACGAAGTTGACAGTTGCTGCGTACCTTTTTTGAGCGTTCCTTGGGGCGTGCAGCCCGGTCGCGCGGAGCCTTCGTCATGAGGAACGCATACCGTCAATCTTCGGGCAAGCGAACCGACTTTTTCGAAATACTTCGATTCTCGAATTTCTTACATTTGAATAACCTAGGCTGGGTTCACGTCGTCCAGGTCGCGATCGTCAGGCGGCGGCTACGCGCCGTACGACCGCAATCGGCAAAACTCTTCCGGGCTTCATCTCGACCATCCATCTTGCTTCGAACCGGGAAGGCGCGGCATGCGAGCGCACCGCCGGGCAAGTGGTGCGAGTTTGGCGCTGCGTTTGACGACATGCGACATTTCGCCACCGTATGACGCGAACCAATTATCTTGCCGCCGAGATGAAATCTCGTGGGAGATGGATTGTCATCGGGTTATGGAAAACAAGGCGGAGTTTGAAAAATCAGAGTGTGACGAAATGAACGCGTATCAACGATTTAAAGAGCTGAAAATCGAGCTCGAGGCACGTTTGGCCGAGGAGCGAGCGGCGGCTAGAGAGGCTGTTCTCGCGGAGATAAGGTCTTGTGTCGGCGAGTTTGGTTTTTCCCCGGACGACATATTTTCCGCTGACGGGCAACGTGGCAGGCGAAAGATTCGGGCCAGATATTATGACCCCGTCAGTGGAGCGACATGGTCGGGAGCAGGGCGTGAGCCAACGTGGATTCGCGGCAAGGATCGAACGCAATTTGAATTGCGGTGCAGCGGTACCGATGGGCAAGACGCGTCTTGAATCTGCGCGTACACGCGGCCTGATGCACGATGCAGATCTCGGAGCCGCCGCCGGCGAACACGTTGAATCACGCCGCCCGATAGGGGTGATGCCGCCGCTGGCGGCGTGACGACGCAGTTGCAGGAGCGCATGGCCGGCGCATTCCGCGCATGCCGAAAGAGCAGCGAAATCGGCGCGCGACTCGCGCGTCAAGCGACCGATGCGGCAGTTGGTTCCTGCCTTCCTGTACACGCGATGTGCGCGACACGCGACGGCGATCCGGACTTGAGGCGACTTTCACCGGAAGTCGACGGCGAATGATGTCGATGCGCGGCGCACGCCGTCGAGGCCGCCTTCGCCGTTCTTCGTCAAGCGTGCGCCGCGGCCACGCGGGCTTCGGCGGCGAGGCCGTCCGCGGCGGCGCGCCATCCATGTGCGAGCCGGCAAGCGATCATCAGGAAGAGCACGGCCAGCGCGCGCGCGGGATTGCGAATGCACGCGTCGACCTGTTCGCTTCGGCCTTGCCCGAACACGCACCACAAACAGAAGTGCTCGCAATTGTTGGAGAGCAGCCGGTAATCGCGCTCCCCGAGGCGCGACGTCGCACGATCGACGACATCCGGGCCGGCATAGGCCGCCGATGGATGCGATACGACTTCGACGCCGAAGCCCGCCGCGAATTGCTCGATCGACACGATCTCGACGGGGCCGCCGCGGAGTTTGCCGGAAAGGCCGGCGTAGTGAACCACGTCGCCGTTTCCGATATAGATGCCGTGGTGCGCATAGCCGACGCGTTTCGTCACCAGATGCGCGCCGCTCGGAAGACCGAGTTCGGCCGCGCCGCCTGCGGATTTCGGTCGAATGTGCTGGCTCATCGCGCGCTCCTGACGATCGCGAAGCCGTTCGTCGCGGCCGACGCGGCGGCCGGAACGTCAGCCCGACGCCGCGTGAGCGCCGAACGCTTCGCTTGCTGTCACGGTTTCAGTATTGGCGGCGCGGCGGCGCGTCTCAATCATCCTGGTCGGAGATCGTTGTCCGATGAGTGCGCGAGATGTCGGAAATATCCGACATCGGCGAGAGGATTCGCCGACACTCGAACACGTGTCGGACATGCGCGGCGAGAATCGGCGAATTGCATTGCATGGGTTCGGCCGCGCACGGTTTCGCCGGAGGCGGCCGGCGTGCTTGCACTTGCCCGACCGACCCGGCGGATGGAGGCAGGCAAGCGAATCGAGCCCGATCGATATGCTTCGCGTCGTGACGATGCGCCCGGGTCCCGCGCGTGCGCGCGACGAGCGACGGACGACGCCGGGCGCTTCCGTGCCGACCCCGCCGCCGAGATTCGTCACGGCGATCGTCGATTGCGCCGGCACGGCGCCATGCGGCGAGCCGATCAAGCGCGCAAGTTCTGCGCACCCGATCGGTGGCGATACGGCAAGCGCGGCGCGTGCGCCACGCGCCGGCGATTCAGAACGCAACCTGCAGCACGACGTCGAACGCGAGCACGAGCGCCGAGCAGATGATGCCGAGCGTGAGATTCGACAGCCGATGCTCGACGTCCGGATGCCGGCCGATCCACGCGATGATGAAGAACAGCCCGTCGAGGACGACTTGCAGCGCGAACACGATCAGCATCAGCGTGAATTCGTAGCCCGCCTGCGACAGCTCGCTGAAATGCCAGCCGTGCCGGCTGACCCAGTATGCGACGCGGTACGCTTCGTAGCCCGCGAGAAGCAGCGGGAACAGATAGGAGACGAAATAGGTCGGCACCGTCGCATGCCGGAGTTCGGGAAAGAAATGATGTCCGGTCCGCATGATGGCCTCCGATCCGTGAATGCGCGCGCATCCCGCGATGCTGCTCACGGTTTCAGCGTATGCATTCCGACAAAGCGCCGATTGACGTGCGTCAATCGGCCGCCACGGCCGCGCGTGCGCGCATCGGGTGGGTTCGGCGCGTTGCCCGCAGACGGGCTTGCATCGTCGGTCGCAATCCGCGTCGTGCGGCCTGCCGTGCGCCGCAACGCTTGCGACGCGGGACGAATGCGCGCGAAGAGCGGCGGGCGGGCGATGCCCGCCCGAACGCGGCGTTCGCGAGCAAGGCGCTTGCCTCGGGGCAGGGCATCGGCCGGGACCGTGCGATGCGCGTCGTGTGCGTGCTCGGGCGGCGCGCCGAATCGGCGGTCGAGCCGAGTGCAAGGCCGCGCGAACGGCGGCGGCGGCCGTCGTCGGGCATCTCATTCGTTCGGACCGCTGCGCGACGAGTCAGTCGAGCATTTCGTCCGCATGCATATAGGCGCGGCCGAGCGCGCGGGCGACCGCTTCGTGCGTGACGTGGCCGTCGCAGACGTTCAGTCCGGCGCGCAGATACGGATCATCGGCGAGCGCGCGCTTCCAGCCTTTGTTCGCGATCGCGATCGCATGGCGAATCGTCGCGTTGCCGAGCGCGAACGTCGACGTGCGCGCGACCGCGCCGGGCATGTTCGCGACGCAGTAATGAACGACGCCGTCGACGACGTAGGTGGGCTGCGCGTGCGTCGTCGCGCGGGACGTTTCGAAGCAGCCGCCCTGATCGATCGCGATGTCGACGACGACCGCGCCGGCGCGCATCTTCGAGACCATCTCGCGCGTGACGAGCCGCGGCGCGGACGCACCGGGCACCAGCACCGCGCCGATCACGACGTCCGCGTTGCGCACCGCATCGTCGATCGCATGCGCGTTCGAATGGAGCGTCGCGATTCGGTTGCCGAAGATCAGGTCGAGCTGGCGCAGGCGATCGACGCTGGTGTCGAGCACGGTCACGCGCGCGCCGAGCCCGACCGCCATCTGCAGCGCGCAAGTGCCGGCGACGCCCGCGCCGAGCACGACGACGTGCGCGGCCGGCACGCCGGGCACGCCCGCCATCAGCAGGCCCATCCCGCCGCCGGGGCTTTCGAGGTGCGCTGCGGCGACCTGAATCGACATGCGTCCGGCCACCTCGCTCATCGGCGCGAGCAGCGGCAGGCCGCCGCCGGGCGCGGTGACGGTTTCGTACGCGATGCAGACCGCGCGCGACTTCACGAGCGCGGCGGCCTGCGCGGGATCGGGCGCGAGATGCAGGTAGGCGTACAGGATTTGCCCGCGCCGCAGCATCGCGCATTCGGCCGGCTGCGGCTCCTTGACCTTGACGATCATGTCGGCGCGCGCATAGACGTCGGCCGCGTCGTCGGCGAGCATCGCGCCGGCCGCCGCGTAATCCTCGTCCCGCAGGCCGATCGCCGCGCCCGCGCTGCGCTGCACAAGCACCTGATGGCCGTGCAGCGCAAGCTCGCGCGCGCCCGCCGGCGTGAGGCCGACGCGATATTCGTAGACCTTGATTTCCTTCGGCACGCCAATCAGCATGATTCGTCTCCTCGGGTGATCGCCCGGCGTCGAGCCGCTGAGCTCGTTACGATCGTCTTGTCCGTGTCGCTGCGTCGATTTCTCGCGGATCGCCGTGCCGTTGCGCGCAGGCCGCAACGGCCTGCGTGGCCGCCGTCGCCGGCCGTTCGTCGCCGCGAAGCGCGGCGGCGGGATTGCCGCGGACATCGCTCGAATGCGCGGGCCGAGGCAACGAATGTTTCGTTGCCGCCGCCGCGCGATTTATCTGCATTCCCGACGAAATGCCGCCGAGGGTCGGCTTGGCCGCCTATGTCCAACTGGCGTTCGGTGCGGCCTGACGTGAGGCGCGCCGCCCGCGCGTTCGCGCCGCGACGGATGCCGCACGCCGCCGGCCGATTCGACGCCGGATTGCGCACATGAATCGTCAACGCATCAATAACGGATTCTAGGTCGAAACGGACGGAAACCTTGCCGCTGCCGCATCGAACCTCGATGCTCGGCCCGACCGCTTGCTTTGCTTCTCGGCGCGCCTGTTTCGCGTTTCGACGGCGGCTCGTCGCCGGCACGGATGGCGCTGCGTCAGGCCGGCTTCGCTTTCAGGCATCGCGAGGGAGCGCCGTCCGGAACGCGCACGCGATTTCGCGTGATGGGCGTTGGACGGCGCGGGCGGCCGATCGGTCAGATCGGTCCGATCGGTCCGATCGGCGACGGAACGATGCGCGTGCCCCGCATCGGCGGCCGCCGCGTCGGGCGGACTCGCGCCGACGACGTTGCCGATCGCCGGTGAACGGCCATGGTTGCCGTCGTTCGTCGACATCGATGTCGATCATCCGTCGCGCGCGACGATCGATGGACGCCGGCCTGCGTTCGATGCGCGGCGCGTCGGCCCGGACGCCGGCAGCGCCGCGACGCCCGGCTTCGACCGTTTCGTCGATGTCGATATCGACATTGGCGCTGGTGGCGGCGTAGGCGCCGGCATCGGCGTCGAGTCCGATCGACGTCACGCCCATTCGCGCCGCCCCGGCCGCCCTCCGATATCGACGCCCCTTCGCGACGCTCGCGCCGAATTCGTTTCGCTCGACGCCATCTGACGTATAACGAATGGTGGTGTCTGCTCTCCGGGAGGGAGACGATGGACGAAGTCCTTTTCGCAACGGATGGCGCGGTGTGCACGATCACCCTCAACCGGCCGGAGCGCCGCAACGCCGTCGACGGCCCGACCGCTTCGCAGCTGAGCGACGCGTTCGCCCGGTTCGAGGCCGACGCCGCACTTGCGGTGGCCGTTCTGACTGGCGCGGGCGGCAACTTCTGCGCGGGCGCCGACCTGAAGGCCGCCGGCGATCCCGCGCGGCGCAACGCGCTCGACGCAACGGGCGGCGGGCCGGGGCCGATGGGGCCGAGCCGCATGGCGCTGTCGAAGCCGCTCGTCGCGGCGGTGTCCGGCTACGCGGTCGCGGGCGGGCTGGAGCTCGCGCTGCTGGCCGACATTCGCGTCGCGGAGGAGGGCGCCGTCTTCGGCGTTTTTTGCCGGCGTTGGGGTATCCCGTTGATCGACGGCGGCACGGTCAGATTGCCTCGCGTCGTCGGCATGGGGCGTGCGATGGACATGATTCTGACCGGACGTCCCGTCGATGCGTCGGAAGCCAGGGAGATGGGGCTCGCCAACTATGTCGTGCCGAACGGCGAAGGGCTGGCTCACGCGACGCGCCTTGCCCGGCAGATCGCGCAATTTCCCCGGCAATGCATGTTGGCGGACCGGCGTTCCGCCTACGAGCAGTGGGATTTGCCGCTCGCGCAAGCGCTGCGCCGGGAAGGGGCGAGGGGCGTCCCGGTCGTGCTGGCGGAAGGCGTGGCCGGCGCCGCGCGCTTCGGCGCCGGGCAGGGGCGGCACGGCGCGTTTTCCGACTGAGGCGCGTCGCCGTCCAGCGTCGATAAAGGGGCGGCGACCGAACCGCCGGCGCGCTTTGATACCCGTTCATCGGGCAGGGAGGCGAACATGCCGAGGATTGCGAGAGAGCGTTTCGTCGCGGCGGCGCGCAGGGTGCTCGGCAGCGGGCCGGCCGCGTCGCTCGCGGCGTGCCTGGCGAGCGCGATGCTCGCCGTGGGGGCGGCGCGGGCGCAGCCGCCGTCGTTCGATTCGTACGCCGTCCCGGCCGGCAGCGCGCCGCACGATGTCGCGCCCGCGCCCGACGGCGCCGTGTGGTACACCGCGCAGGCGCGCGGCGCGGTGGGCCGCCTCGATCCGCGCGGCGGCAAGTCCGACTGGGTTCCGCTCGGCGAGGGAGCCGCGCCGCACGGCGTGATCGTCGGCCCGGATCGGGCGGCATGGATCACGGACGGCGGCCTGAACGCGATCGTCCGCGTCGACTCGAAGACGCTTGCCGTCACGCGCTTTCCGTTGCCGAAGGAGCGGGCGAACGCCAATCTGAACACGGCCGTCTTCGACACGCGCGGGCATCTGTGGTTTACCGGGCAAAGCGGCATCTACGGCGAGCTCGATCCGGCGAGCGCCCGCATGCGCGTGTTCGATGCGCCGCGCGGGGCCGGGCCGTACGGCATCTGCGCGACGCCTGACGGCAGCGTGTATTTCGCGTCGCTGGCCGGCAACTATCTCAGCCGCATCGATCCCGCGAGCGGCGCGGCGCAGGTGATCGAGCCGCCCACGCCGAATCAGGGCGCGCGCCGCGCGTGGGCCGATTCGACGGGGCGCGTGTGGATCAGCGAGTGGAACGCCGGAAAAGTGGGCGTGTTCGATCCCGCGACGCACCGATGGCGGGAATGGCGGCTGCCCGGTGAGCATCCGCATGCGTACGCGATATTCGTCGACGACCGCGACATCGTCTGGCTCAGCGAATGGCGCGCGAACGCGCTGGTGCGCTTCGACCCGCGCGCCGAGCGTTTCGACGTGTTGACGTTGCCGCGGCCGCACGCGAACGTGCGCCAGATGATGGGCCGTCGGGGAGAGGTCTGGTTGTCCGAATCCGGCACCGATCATCTGCTGCGCTACCGGTCTCGCGCGGCGGGCGACGGAAGCGACTGACGGCGTGCGCCGCCGCCGGAACGGCGCTCGATCGAGTCGCGGGGGCCCTGTCCGGGCTTTTGCGATGCTCGACGGCAACCCGGCCGCTCCCCGGCCGCGCCATGTGCCGACGTTGCCGCGCGCCGCGCATCGCTCGGGGCGACGCGCGGCTTCGCATGAGCATGAGCATGGATGCGTCGCATCGCGGATCGCGCATCGACGATTCTCCCGGCGCTGCATGAAGAGCCGGCGGCTCGCGGAGCGCGAGACGGCCAAACGCTGGCGGCGCGATGAACCCGCGCCGATCTCGACCCGCCCCGTCGAGAACGCGCAGCGCGAAGCCGGCCACGCGCACCGGCCTCCGCCTCGCACAAGACTTTCCACAAAAGCGAACAAACTTGTTCCGATTATTTCGCTTTCTGCGTCGGCTTGCTCCTCTTACCCTTGCCGTACCCGATTGCGCGCCGTCGCCCGCCGCCGGCATTCGCACGCGCAATCGAGATGACAATCGAAACCGGAGACATCACGTGTCGCAAGCCCGCCCCCTTGCAACTGCCCCCTATGCCCGGCCGGCCGGGACCTTCGCCCGCCTTCGCTCCATCTTCAGCGGCTCGGTCGGCAACCTGATCGAGTACTACGACTGGTACGTGTATTCGGCGTTTTCGCTGTACTTCGCCAAGGTCTTCTTTCCGGCGGGCAGCCAGACCGTGCAGCTCCTCAACACGGCGGCCATCTTCGCGGTCGGTTTCGTCATGCGGCCGATCGGCGGCTGGCTGGTCGGCCTGTACGCGGATCGCAAGGGGCGCAAGGCCGCGCTGCTGATCTCGGTGCTCGCGATGTGCGTGGGTTCGCTGATCATCGGCTTGACGCCCGGCTATGCCACTATCGGCATCGCGGCCCCGGTTCTGCTGGTTCTCGCGCGGCTGCTGCAGGGGTTGAGCCTCGGCGGCGAATACGCGAGCTCGGCCACTTACCTGAGCGAAATGGCCGACAAGACGAACCGCGGCTTCTATTCGAGCTTCCTGTTCGCGACGCTGTCGCTCGGCCAGCTGCTTGCGATGGCGGTGCTCGTCGCGCTGCAGCAGTTTTTTCTGAGCGCCGCGCAACTGGAAAGCTGGGGCTGGCGCATTCCGTTCCTGATCGGATCTCTGGCGGCGGGCGTCGCGATCTTCCTGCGCCGCAACATGGAAGAAACGGAATCGTTCGAACAGCATCGGCTGGGCAAGCGCAGCCGCACGCCGGTCGCGGAGCTGTTCAGGCACAAGCGCGAATGCCTGATCGTCGCGGGCCTGACGCTCGGCGGCACGGTCGCGTTCTACGCGTACACCACGTACATGCAGAAATTCCTGGTCAACAGCGCGGGGATGAGCAAGGCGGACGCGTCGATGGTGTCCGTCATCAGCCTGATCGCGTTCGTGCTGATGCAACCGGTGTTCGGCAGCCTGTCGGATCGGGTCGGCCGCCGTCCGCTGCTGATCGCCTTCGGCGTGCTCGGCTCGGTGTGCACGGTGCCGATCTTCAACGCGCTGACGACGGTCTCGACCATGGGCGGCGCGCTCATGCTGATCTCGGCCGCGCTCTTCATCGTCAGCCTGTATTCGTCCGTCAGCGCGGTCGCCAAGGCCGAGCTTTTTCCGGTCGGGATTCGCGCGCTGGGCGTGGGCTTGCCTTACGCGATCACGGTGTCGCTGTTCGGCGGGACCGCCGAATACATCGCGCTGTGGACCAAGAGCATCGGGCACGAAACCTGGTTCTTCTGGTATGTGTCCGCGTGCGTGCTGGTGTCGCTGCTGTGTTATCTGTGGATGCCCGATCCCAAGCAGGTGTCGCGCATCGATCAGGACTGAGTCGGGCCGCGGCGCATGTGATGGCGCGAGCGCGACGAATGTCCGCACCGGATTTCGCCGCTCGCGCATCACGCGGTTTCGATGCGCCGCGAGGGCGATCGCGGCGGACTCACCCGAGTCAGCGACCGTGAAGCGGCGCGGCGGGCAACGGGCGCGCCCGGCGACTCGGCCAGCCGACGCGCACGCGCGACGGGTTCCGCCCAGCTTGCGCAGGGTTCTTCTCACGCAACGAGGACGTAGCGATGACCGGACTTTCCCGCTTTTCCACCGCATCTGCGTGCGCGGCGCCGCTGCCGGATATCGAGCCGCCGCGCTTTGCAATGCCGCGCGGCGCGGTCGACACGCATGCGCATGTCGTCTCGGCCGACCCCGCCTACCGGATGGTCGACGATCGCAGCTACACGCCGCCGCCCGCGCCGGAAGAGAAGTATCTCGCGATGCTCGACGCAACCGGGATGACGTACGGGGTGCTGGTGCAGATCAGCGTGTACGGCACCGACAACCGCTACATGCTCGAGGTGCTCGGCCGGCATCCGCGGCGATTGCGCGGCGTCGCGGTGGTCGCGCCCGGCGTGTCCGACCGCGAACTGGAGGCGATGCATGCGGCCGGCGTGCGCGGCCTGCGCATCAACGTGCTGTTCGGCGGCGGCATCGGCTTCGCGGCGATGGAGACGCTCGCGCATCGCGTGAAGGATCTCGGCTGGCATCTGCAATTCCTCATGGACGTCAAGGCGCTGCCCGAACTCATGCCGCGCATGATGAAGCTGCCGGTGACGGGCGTCATCGATCACATGGGCCATACGCCCGTGGCCGACGGTCTGTCGGCGCCGGGCTTCGTCGCGTTGCGCCATCTGGTGACCGAGCACGGTTACTGGGTCAAGCTCTCCGGCGCGTATCGCATCAGCGAGCGATTCCCGGCCTTCGACGACGCGGCGCCTTTCGCGCGAACGCTGATCGACGATGCGCCCGAGCGCATGGTGTGGGGCAGCGACTGGCCGCATGTGTCGCTCGCGCCGCAGCGCATGCCGAACACCGGCGGTCTGCTCAATCTCGTTGCCGATTGGGCGCCCGACGAGACCGCTCGCCACAAGATCCTGGTGAGCAATCCGGCCCGTCTGTACGGCTTCGCGTAAGAGCGCCCGATAACGGGGGCATGGAGCCAATGGAGCCATGGAGCAAATGGGGCAGTGGGCCGACGGGCCAATGATTCACTGAGGCAATGGGGCCGTGAGGCCACCGGGCGCTTTTCATGCGCCAATCGCCAATGAGGAGGAGACAACACATGAACGGCAACAGCCAGGTGTCGGCGGCCGGCGAAGAACGCTGGTTCGCACGGATGACGGTGGTCGAGAAGCGGACGTTCGTCGCCGCGTTCGGCGGCTGGGCGCTCGATGCGCTCGATTTCATGGTGTTCACGTTCGTCATCGCGACGTTGATCGACGTATTTCACATCGACAAGGCCCAGGCCGGCATGCTGGCGACGATCACGCTGCTGTTCTCGGCGATCGGCGGCTGGCTGGCCGGCATCCTCGCCGACCGCTTCGGCCGCGTCCGCATTCTGCAGTTCACGATCCTGTGGTTTTCCGCGTGCACGGTGCTGATCGGCTTTGCACAAAACTTCGAGCAGATTGTTGTGTTGCGGGCGCTTCAGGGGCTCGGCTTCGGCGGCGAATGGGCGGTCGGCTCGGTGCTGATGGGCGAGATCGTGCGCACCGAATATCGCGGTCGCGCGGTCGGCACGGTGCAAAGCGGCTGGGCGATCGGCTGGGCGGTCGCGGCGATCCTGTACACGCTGTCGTTTTCCATGCTGCCGGAAAATTACGCGTGGCGCGCGCTGTTCTGGGCGGGCGTCGCGCCGGCGCTGCTCGTCGTGTTCATCCGCAGGAAGGTGCCGGAGCCGGAGCTGTTCCAGCGCACGCGCAAGCGCGAAGCGGCAAGCGCGAATCCGATGCCGGCCTGGGCGATCTTTTCTCCCGCTCTCGTCCGGACGACGGCCCTGAGCGCGCTGCTCTGCACGGGCGTCCAGGGCGGCTACTACGCGGTCACGACATGGCTGCCGACGTTCCTGAAGACGGAGCGCCACCTGTCGGTGATCGGCACCGGCGGCTATCTGCTCGTCATCATCGCGGGCTCGTTCGCCGGATACCTGACGGGCGCCCATCTGACCGACCGTCTCGGCCGCCGCGCGAATCTTCTCGTGTTCTCCGTGCTGTCGGGCGCGTGCGTGTTCGTCTATACGCAGCTTCACCTGTCGAACCAGCAAATGCTGCTCCTCGGATTTCCGCTCGGCTTCTCGGCGTCGGGGATCTTCAGCGGCATGGGCGCGTATCTGACCGAGCTTTTCCCGTCCGCGGTGCGCGCGAACGGGCAAGGGTTCGCGTACAACTTCGGACGCGGCATCGGCGCGCTGTTTCCGAGCCTGGTCGGCTATCTCGCGAAAACGGGCGGCCTCGGCACGGCCATCGGCATGTTCGCGGGCGGGGCCTATGTGATCGTGCTGATGGCGGCGCTGCTGCTGCCCGAGACGAAAGGGCGCGAGATTTCCTGACGCGAGCCGCCGTGCGCCCGCTCAGCGAAAATCCGCATGCCGCCGCACCAGCGCCAGCATCGACGGAATCAGCCCGCGCATGTCGCCGCGCCGCCACTGGAACGCATAGTTGAGCGGCGACAGCGGCGGCTCGCTCGTCAATTGCACGAGGCCGCCGCCCGTTCGCGCATCGGCCCAATCGGCGGGCAGGAAGCCGATGCCGACGCCTTCGCGCAGCATGCCCGCCACCGCGCTCCAGTTGTTGCAGGTGATGCGTCGCGGATGGTCGATGCCGCAGGCGAGCAGCCATTCGTCGAGGATGCGCGTGACGCCCGAGCCGGAAGGCAGAATGACGAGCGCATGGCGCGCGATCAGCTCGGGCGTCAACGTGCGTTCGCCGTCGACCAATTTCTCCGCGGCCATCCACGCGAACCGCGCTTCCGCCACCGGCTGCGACAGGATGCTGCCGCGCGACGAACGGCCCGCGACCACCGCGAAATCGAGTTCTCCCGCATCCACTTTCTCTTCGAGCGCCGCGCCGACGTCGACATACGGCTCGAGGATCAACTGCGGATGCAGTTTCTGAACGGCCGCGACGAAGCGAGGCAGCCAGGTCAGCGCCGACAGCTCGCCGACGCCGAAGCGCAGGCGGCCCGTCAATCCCTTGTCTTCCGCGAACGCGTCCTGCAACGCCGCGACGGCTTCCAGAACGCGAACGGCGGCCGGCAGCAGCGTTTCGCCGTCCTCGGTCAGCACGGCGCGGTGGCCGCTGCGGTCGAACAGCGTGCGTCCCACGGCCTGCTCCAGTTCGTTGATCCGCTTGGACAACGAAGAGATCGACAGGTGAAGCCGCTGCGCCGCCGTCGAGAAATTGGCGCAGGTCGCCGCCCAATAGAAGGCGTCCAGTTGCTTGAGCGTCGGAGTTGCCATGGTTCTTCGCTTTTATCGAACGATTTCGTTTGAAGATTATCGCTTTTTATCGATACATCGGCTGCATAGAATGGCAGCGTCGCATCAGGAAAGCCCATAGATGAGCACCCTTACCTCTCCCATCGCGGAAGACGGCCGGCCTGCGGCCAGCACCGGCAAGCCGCCGCGCGTCCTGCACGACGTGCTGAGCCTGCAAGACTTCGAGGCCAAGGCGCGCCGCGCGCTGCCGCGCCCGATCTTCGGCTACGTCAGCGGCGCGGCGGAAGACAACCGCACCCGCGACGACAACCGCGACGTGTTCGACGAATACGGTTTCGTCACGCGCGTGCTGTGCGACGTTTCCCGGCGGCAGCAGGCGGTGGAATTGTTCGGGCGGCGCTATGCGTCGCCGTTCGGCATTGCGCCGATGGGCATCTGCGCGCTGTCGGCCTATCGCGGCGACGTCGTGCTGGCGCGCGCCGCGCAGCGCGCGGGGATTGCGTCGATCATGAGCGGCTCGTCGCTGATTCCGCTGGAGGATGTGGCCGCCGCCGCGCCGGGTACGTGGTTCCAGGCGTACCTTCCGGGAGATGCCGAGCGCATTCGCGCACTGCTCGAACGCGTGGCGCGCGCAGGCTACCGAACGCTCGTGGTCACCGTCGACATTCCCGTGTCCGCGAATCGCGAAAACAACGTGCGCACGGGCTTTTCGACGCCGCTGCGCCCCGGCGCGCGCCTGCTCTGGGACGGGCTGACGCGGCCGCGCTGGCTGCTGCGCACGTTCGCGCGCACGCTGCTCGCGCACGGAATGCCGCACTTCGAGAATTCCTTTGCGACGCGCGGCGCGCCGATCCTTTCCGCCAACGTGCTGCGCGATTTCTCCGCGCGCGATCACCTCAGCTGGGCGCACGTGCGGCAAATCCGCGAGCAATGGCAGGGCGACCTGGTGATCAAGGGCATTCTCAGCGTCGAGGATGCGCTGATCGCGCGCGACGCGGGCGCCGACGGCGTGATCCTGTCGAACCATGGCGGCCGGCAGCTCGATGGCGCAGCGTCGCCGCTGCGGATCTTGCGCGACGTCGTGCAGGCCGTCGGCGACGATTACCCGGTGATGATCGACAGCGGCTTTCGCCGGGGATCGGACGTGCTGAAGGCGCTGGCGCTGGGCGCGCGCATGGTGTTCGTCGGGCGGCCGTTCAACTATGCGGCGGCCGTGGCGGGCGAGGCCGGCGTCGCGCATGCGATCCGCCTGCTGCGCGAGGAAGTGGACCGCAACATGGCGATGCTGGGGGTGAACGGCTGCGGCGAGCTCACGCCCGACGTGCTGATCCGCAAGCGCTGAGCGCGCCGGGGCACGGCGGGCTGCACGGTCGCATCCGCCGTTACGTCGCACATGATGCGTGCGGCATGGCGGAATGCGACGGCTCGCGGCGCTGCGTGCCGTGCCGTGTCGATTCTCACACTGCCGCCGCGATCGCGATTCGATCGTCGGAATTCGGCACAATGCCGCGTCGCATGCGATTCGGCCGCATGCGCCGCCGCTCGGCCTGCGACGTCGCGATCTTTCGGTCGCGAACGCGCCGGGCTGCATCGCTCATCGAGCGTGCCGCGCCGCCGCCGATCGCGCGGCCGCCGCCCAATTCGGATCGAAGGATGAGTCAACCGGCGAATATCGAGACGAACCGTCTGATTCTGCGCCGTTGGCGCGATGACGATGCGCGCGCGTGGGCGGCGTTGAATTCGGACGCCGAAGTCATCGCGTGGCTCGGGCGGCGCGCGCCGATGACGCTCGCCGACGCGCGCGACGACATCGGCCGCTTCGACGCGCATTTCGATGCGCACGGCTTCGGCCCGTGGGCCGTCGAAACGCGGGCCGACGGTGCGTTGATCGGCCTTTGCGGGCTTCGTCGCGTGCTCGAGGGCGGGCATCCGATGGCGCCGTGCGTGGAAATCGCGTGGCGGCAAGCGCGCCTTGCGTGGGGGCGCGGATACATGACGGAGGCGGCCCGCGCGGCGCTCGCGGATGCGTTCGGCGATCATCGGCTGGCCGAAGCATTCGCATGGACAGCCACCACGAATCTTCGATCGCAACGCGTCATGACCCGGATCGGCATGCAGCGCGCGGCCTCGCGCGATTTCGACCATCCCGCGCTTCCCGAAGGACATTCGCTGCGCCGGCATGTCGTGTATTGCATTCGGCGCGAGACACCGCATGCCTGACGGATGCGCGCCGCGGCGCAAGTCACGCCCTGGCGCGTCGAACTTCTCGATTCAGCCGATATTCAGCCGATATTCAGCCGATACGAGGCGCGTGCGCGGCCGATCCTGCACGCACGGCTTCGTTCGCGCGCGAGCGCCGCTCGCTGCGCATTGCGCGACCCGGCGCGCGCAGCCGCGCCGTCACCTCAATTGCACCGCGGCGAGAAACAGCACCATGCCGCCGATCGCGCCGTCGAGCACGCGCCATGCGAGCGCCCGCTTGAACCACGGCGCGAGCAATCGCGCGCCGTAGCCGAGCGCGACGAACCAGATCGCGCTGACCGCCATCGCGCCGATCGCGAACGCGCTGCGCGCGCCTTCCGGTTCGCGCGCGCCCGCCGTGCCGATCAAGAGGAACGTGTCGAGATAGACGTGCGGATTGAGCCACGTGAACGCGAGCGTCATCAGCACGATCGGCCATGCGCGCTGCGCGGGCGGCGCGACGGCCGCGCCCGTTGCGTCGAGCGTCCCGTGCCCGGGCTTGAACGCGCGGCGCAGCGCGCTCAGGCCGAACCACGCAAGATACGCGAGGCCGACGTACAGCACCGCGTGAACGAAGGTCGGATAACGCTCGACGAGCACCGATGCGCCGCCGACGCCCGCGCCGATCAGGAGCATGTCCGACAGCGTGCAGAGCAGCACGATCTTGCCGACGTGCGAGCGCATGATTCCTTGCCGGAGGATGAACGCGTTCTGCGCGCCGATGGTGACGATGAGCGATGCGCACAGCATCGCGCCGTGGGAAAAAGCGATCCAGTTCATGTTCGTTGCTGATTCAGGCGATGGACTAATGGAACGAGAGGCGCTAGTCTGCGGTGATCGCCTGAGTAAGAAAAGCTAAATCATCTAATGCGGATTAAGGAAAACTGATGCTCGACTACGCGTTGCTCGATGCGCTCGCCGAAGTGATCCGCCACGGCTCGTTCGAGCGGGCGGCGAAAGCGCTCAATGTGTCGCCTTCCGCGGTGTCGCAGCGCGTGAAGCTGCTGGAGGAGCGAGTGGGCAGCGTGCTCGTCAAGCGCGGGCAGCCGTGCGTCGCGACGACGTCGGGCGCGCTGCTGTGCCGCCACACCGAGCGCGTGCGCATGCTCGAAGCCGAATTGTCGGCGCACGTGCCCGGATTCGCCGGCGCGGCAACGGGGCCGTGGCCGACGCTGCGCGTCGCCGTCAACGACGACAGCGTCGCGACCTGGTTCGTCGATGCGGTCGGCCCGTTTTGCGCGGAGAGCGGCACGCTGCTCGATCTCGTGATCGACGATCAGGACTACACCGCCGAGCGGATTCGCGACGGCAGCGTGCAGGGCGCGGTGACGGCGCTCGCCGAGCCGATCCAGGGCTGCCGTTCGACGCGCCTCGGCCGGATGCGCTATCACGCGGTGTGCTCGCCCGCGTTCCACGCGCGCTATTTCGGCAACGGCGTCAACCGCGACGCGCTGCGGCACGCGCCGTGCGTGATGTTCAATCCGAAGGACAGCCTGCAGGCGCGCTTCATCCGGCGCGTGACGCGCGTGGATCTCGATCCGCCGCAGCACTGGATTCCGCACGTCGCGGGCTACCTGCGCGCGTGCGAGGCGGGGCTCGGCTGGGGCATGTGTCCGGAGCGGATGGTCGAGCGTCAGATCGCCGCGGGCGAGCTCGTCGATTTGTCGGAGGGAAGAAGCATCGACGTCGAGCTCTACTGGCAGAGCTGGCGATTGTCGATCGGCTGGCTGGACGAGTTCAGCGCGGCGCTCAAGGCGAGCGCCGCGCAGTTTCTGGATTGATTCGGCGCGAGGAAAGGCGCGACGGCGGGCGCGGGATTACAGGCGATGCAGGCCGTCGAAATCGACGATGCGCACCGTCCGGCCCTGCATCTCGATCAGGCCGCGCTTGTGGAACTTCGACAGCGTGCGGCTGACCGTCTCGAGCGTCATGCCGAGATAGCTGCCGATGTCCTCGCGCGTCATCCGCAGGTTGAATTCGTTCGGCGAATAGCCGCGCTTCATGTAGCGCGACGACACGTCGAGCAGGAACGCCGCGACGCGCTCCTCGGCGTTCAGCGAGCCGAGCACCATCGTCTGCGACGTTTCGCGAACGATCTGCTCGCTCATCAGCTTGTGCATGCGCAGCTGCATCGTGCCGGCTTCCGAGCACAGCGTCTTCAGCGCGCTGTACGGGATCACGCAGACCGAGCTGTCCTCGAGCGCGACCGCGGTGCGCGGATGCGCGTCGTCGCAGATGCCGTCGAGGCCGAGGGCTTCGCCCGCGAGGTGCAGGCCGGTGACCTGTTCGCGGCCGTCATGGCGCGTCGCGATGGTTTTCAGCGATCCCGAGCGGACCGCGTACAGGTTGTCGAACGAGTCGCCTTCGCGGAACAGCGTCTCGCCGCGTCGAACCGGGCGGGCGCTGCAGATCACGGATTCGAGGCGCGCGAGCGCTTCGGGCGCGAGCCCCTGGGGCATGCAGAGGTGACGCATCGCGCACGTCGAGCAGTGTGCGGCCTGGCGCGGCGCCCACGTGCTGGTGGCATGGACGGGAGCCGCGGCGGCGGCGGGTCGGGCGACGGGCGTAAGCATGATGAATGACTCTGAGGTTGAATCGGTAAAGCCATTGTCCCATCGCGGGCTAAGCCTGTTTAGCGACAAAACGCCGCGACTCCCCGTGCGATTTCCTTGTTCGGCCGCAACGCGTGGTTGCGGCGAAACATCGCAGCCGTTGCGTTCGATCAGTGTTCCCGATCTTCCGGATGCGCGGCGGCCGGGATCAGCAGCACGGGCAGCGCCGAGTGCCGCACGCACTGTTCGGCGACGCTGCCGAGCACGAGCCGCTTGAAACCGCGGCGGCCATGCGTGCCGAGCACGAGCAGGTCCGCGCCGAACGCTTTTGCGCCTTCGGCGATGAGCGACGGCACGTCGGCGAGCGACGTCGCCTCGCCGATCTTCAGCGCGCCCTTCACGCCGGCTTCGTGCATCTTCTGCGCGAATTCCTTCGCCAGATCGTTGCCCTGCTGAAGCAGTTGCGTGCGCAGGATCGACGGATCGTAGCCGGGCACGTTGTAGTAGATCGCGGCGTTCTCCACGACGTAGAAGGGCTGCAGCTCCGCGCCGCTCGTCCTGGCGATGCCGAGCGCCGCGTCGAATGCGTGGCGTGCCGTTTCGCTGCCGTCGACTGCGACAAGAATGCGCTGATACATGATGTCTCCGTGGTGCGGTTGAGAAAAGATCGGCCGTTCGGCCGGCTGGGTTTGACGACGTCTTTTTACAAAGTAAACGATTACTGACCAGGGCGCAGCGAACTCGATACACAGCGATCCGGCGCGGCGAAGTAAACGCGGCGCCGGACTTTTCAGGATTCCGTCGGTCGCGGCGGATTTTTTGCGCGCGATCGGCGTATCGGCCGGATCGGTTCGCGTCGCGTGTCGCGGCGCCGTAATAGACTTGGCCGAGCCCCGGGCACGTTCGCCGAGCGGCGCGAATCGATGCTGGTTTGAAACGCGTCGGGCGAGAGCGTTCCCGACATTTCTTACGACGATCGACGAAGGCCGCGTGCGAGCGCCGAGGCCGCATGCGCAAGGGCGCGGCCGTCGCGCCCGTCCGCCGCCCGTTTCGTTCCGTTTCGTTCCGTTTCGTCCAACCGGAAAAGGAGGACACATGCCGTATGTCGCGCTCGAGGTGTTGACCGAAGACGCCAACCGGTACGCGCTGCCGGACCTGATCGGCGTGGGCGGCGCTTCGCCCGATGTGCCGCATGTCTGCGAGATGCTGCTCGCGGACGCCCAGTGGCCGACGATTCAGGCATATCTCGATCGGCAGGAGCTGCCTTACAAGTTTGCGCGGCCGAGTACCGGGCGCAGAGTCGGGAGGAACAATCCGAGCTGGTAGGGCGGCGGCCGCGGCGAAGCGGGCCGATCGCCGGCCGGTGCGGGCGATGCCGGCGGCGGCGCGGGTGTCGTCGCCGTCGCCGTCCTATCGCTCGCGCAGCCGATGGGCGGCGCGCCGTCGGCGCAGGACGTATCCGCAAATCGATTCACGCCGGCGCTTGGCGGACGAGCGTCGATCGTCGGCGTTCGTTCGGGCCGGCTTCTCGTTCGCCGAGAATCCCGGAAAGCGTTGATTTCCGAAAACGCGCGTGTATTCCGCGGCATGCGCTCATGTCCGCGATTCGCCGTGGCAGATGCCGTTCGCGTCATGTGAACGGATCGTATCCGTCGCGCCACGTCGGCCCCGGGAACCTGCTGCATCGCTTGTTCGCCGCGATGGCGGCGTGCCGCGCCTTATCGTTGCGCGCGGCCTATCCCGCGTTCGCATGCCGACTCGTTCGCCGCCGGCCCAGCCCGCTCCGCCTGTCCGCGCGCCGATTCGAGCGAAGCGGCGCGCCGCGCCGTCTGGCACGATAATGCGATTCGCGTGTACCCGATCGGCGCGGCCCGTCGAGCCGCCCGATCGCACTGACTCGTCCGATTCACCCGATTCGCCTGCGGGCGGCGCGCGCGGCATCGCGCCGCCCGCCGCCCTCGGCAGATTTTTCAATCCGGAGGAAGCATGCAGATCACTGGGGAGATGTTGATTGGCGCGACCGCAGTGCGCGGCACCGAAGGCACGATGCGCGCATTCGATCCGACGCACGACGTCGAGCTCGAGCCGGCGTTCGGCGCGGGCGGCGCGGCCGAAGTCGATCGCGCGTGCCGCCTTGCGAGCGCCGCATTCGATTCCTTTCGCCAGGCGCCGCTCGAGACGCGCGCGCGCTTTCTCGAAACGGTTGCCGAGCGCATCGTCGGGCTCGGCGATCAGTTGATCGAACGCGCGCATGCGGAATCGGCGCTGCCCGTCGCGCGCCTCGAAGGCGAGCGCGCGCGCACGGTCGGCCAGTTGCGGCTCTTCGCGTCGGTGGTGCGCGAAGGCCGCTGGCTGAGCGCGACGCTCGATTCCGCGCAGCCCGAGCGCAAGCCGCTGCCGCGCGCCGATCTGCGCTTGCAGAAGATTCCGGTCGGCCCCGTCGCCGTGTTCGGCGCGAGCAATTTTCCGCTCGCGTTCTCGGTAGCGGGCGGCGACACCGCGTCGGCGTTCGCGGCCGGCTGCCCGGTCGTCGCGAAGGCGCATCCCGCGCATCTGGGCACGTCGGAGCTCGTCGGGCGCGCGATCCGGCAGGCGGTCGCCGATTGCGGTCTGCACGACGGCGTGTTCTCGCTCGTCGTCGGCGCGGGCAACGCGATCGGCGAGGCGCTCGTCGCGCATCCGGCGATCAAGGCGGTCGGCTTCACCGGCTCGCGCGGAGGCGGCATCGCGCTGATGGGCGTCGCCGCCCGGCGGCGCGAGCCGATTCCGGTCTTCGCGGAAATGAGCAGCGTCAATCCGTTCTTCGTGCTGCCCGGCGCGTTGCGCGCGCGCGGCGCGACGATCGCCCAAGGCTTCGTCGAATCGCTGACGCTCGGCGTCGGACAGTTCTGCACGAATCCCGGGCTCGTCGTCGCGCTCGACGGGCCGGACCTGAAGGCGTTCGTCGACGCGGCCGCGCAGGCGCTCGCGCAAAAGGGCGCGCAGACGATGCTGACCTCGGGCATCGCGTCGTCGTACGAGAGCGCGGTCGCCGCGCGCCGTGCGGCGACGGGCGTGAGCGAAGTCGCGCAGGGCGTGCGCAGCGACGCGCGCAACGCCGCGCTGCCCGCGCTGTTCACGACGACGCAAACGCAGTTCGCCCAGGACCCGCGGCTCGAAGCCGAGATCTTCGGGCCGACGTCGCTTGTCGTCGTGTGTCGCGACGTCGGCGAGATGATCGCGCTCGCCGAGCACATCGAAGGGCAGTTGAGCGCGACGCTGCATCTCGAAGACGACGATGTCGAGCTGGCGCGCAAACTGTTGCCGACGCTCGAGCGCAGGGCGGGCCGCATCGTTGCGAACGGGTATCCGACGGGCGTCGAGGTTGCGCACGCGATGGTGCACGGCGGGCCGTTCCCGGCGACCTCGGATTCGCGCAGCACGTCGGTCGGCGCGCTCGCGATCGAGCGCTTCCTGCGGCCCGTCTGCTATCAGGACTTGCCCGCGGCGCTGCTGCCGGCCGCGCTCGCCGACGCGAATCCGCTCGGCCTCTGGCGCTTGCGCGACGGCCAGCTCGGCAGGGAGTGAACGCGATGCGCGAAATCGAATCCAGGCGCTATCCCGATCCGGCCGTGCGCGTGCTCGATCCGCGTTTCGACGCGCTGCGCATCCGGTCGGCGTCCGTCGAATGCCTGTTTCAGGGCGCGCGCTGGGCCGAGGGGCCGGTGTGGTTCGGCGACGGGCGTTACTTGCTGTGGAGCGACATCCCGAACAATCGGCTCCTGCGCTGGGACGAGCAGAGCGGCGCGGTCGGCGTGTTCCGCCAGCCGTCGAACAACGCGAACGGCAACACGCGCGATCGCGCGGGGCGGCTCGTCACCTGCGAGCACCTGACGCGCCGCGTCACGCGCACCGAGTACGACGGCTCGATCACGGTGCTCGCCGAACGCTTCGAAGGCAGGCGCCTGAATTCGCCGAACGACGTGATCGTGAAGTCCGACGGCTCGATCTGGTTCAGCGATCCGGACTTCGGCATCCAGAGCTTTTACGAAGGCGAGAAGCAGGAGCCGGAATTGCCCGAGCGCGTTTATCGGATCGATCCGCACACGAGAGAGCTCGAAGCCGTCGTCGACGGCGTGCCGGGGCCGAACGGCCTCGCATTTTCGCCGGACGAATCGATACTCTACGTCGTCGAATCGAAGGGCCGGCCGCGCACGATCCGCGCTTACGATGTTGCGAGCGACGGCAAATCGGTGCGCAACGAACGCGTGCTGATCGATGCGGGAGAGGGGACGCCCGACGGTTTTCGCGTCGACGCGCACGGCAACCTGTGGTGCGGCTGGGGGATGGGCGCCGACGAGCTCGACGGCGTGCGCGTGTTCACGCCGGAAGGCGACGCGATCGGGCACATCGCGTTGCCCGAGCGTTGCGCGAACGTCTGCTTCGGCGGACGGCACAGGAACCGGCTGTTCATGGCGGCGAGCCATGGCTTGTATTCGCTGTACGTGAACGCGCAAGGGGTGGCGGGCGGTTGAGCGCGGGCGCGTCGCGATGCGCGTGGCTCGCGTCGCGGTTCGGCCTCCTGCGTTCGGGCGTTGCGCATGCGTTGCGTTGCGTCGCGTCGCGTCGCAACGCCGTAGGTTGCGCCGCGCCGACGCGCACCGCGTGCAGGTCGGCTCGAGCGCGGCAGCAGGCGGCGCGGCGTCCGTTGTCGAAATCCGGATCGACGCTATCACCGCTTTCCGGGGCAACCGCACATCGATATCGACGCTGGTACCGGTACCGATTTCGCCGATGCCGCGAAAACCGATGACGCCGCATCGACGCGCGCGGCAACTGAGGGCGCGCATGTGCGTTTCGCGATGAAGCACGTGCGTTTCGTGAAGCGTGGTGAAGCGATGCGGCAGCGGCGATCGGCGACGTTTACCGTTCGTTACGCATTGCAAGTCGCGCGAGCGCAACTCCGTTGCGTGCGCGTCGGCTTATCTCGAAAAGATTCGGCATGCGCCGACCGGCGAAAACGCTATGCGTCGCGCCTGCGCGCACATTCAAACGCCCGAATCAAACGATCGGCCCGATTGAATGCGCAGTCGAGCTAGTCTCTCGGCATACGAATGCGAACGCGGCCGAACGGCGCGCCCGTCCTGCGGCGGTGACGATCGCCCGGCTTGCGAGCCGACACCGCATCGGCGGCACGCAACAGCGGCACGCATCAGCGCGCGCCGGCACGCACGCAACGACAACGCCGACATGCACGCCGACATGCACGCCGACATCAACACCGACATCAACGCGGAATCGGCGCGAACTCGACGATGCGACCCGGCCGGCGCGGCGGATGATAAGGCAGCGCAAACTCGTCGGCCGCGCGCGCATCGCGCGACGCGGCGGCGTCGAACCCCTTGTCGACGACGGTATAGCCCGAGCGCAGCGCAAACTGCGGATGATTGCCGGCGGGCCGGCTGTCGAAGCCGGCGAAGCCGTCGGGCGTCTCGGGCATCGCATTGACGAGCGACGCGTTGCTCGTCGTGATCTGGTCAGGAGAAATCGGCCCGCCGCTTGCAATGCGGGCGGCCTCGCGGTTCTTGCCGTCGGTGTCGACGGTGCTGTCGTGCGTCGCGTCGTTGTACAGCTCGACGCTGCGCGGATGCGCGCGGCCGGCGTCGGCGGGCGCCCTGCGTTCGAACGGATTCATCGCGATCATCCTCGCGGCGCGACGCCCGGATCTTGCAAGACCCGTTCCGGGCAAGACGGAAAAGGACGCGCGTGCGAGCGCCGCCGTCGCGCCGCGTGTCACGCTTTCCAAATAATTATTTCAGCTAGAAGACGCGTTTTCTACAGAGTATGATTCTTTTCCGACAAAGCGGTGCGCGACATTTGGCGCACCCGCTTTCGCCCGCATCGGGCGCCGCGGCATCCTTAACGGACGGGTAGCGAAGAAGAAGGTAAAGGGGACTTAAGGTGGGCGGACTTATGCACTCTACGACTACGGCATTCACGCATCGCGGGTACCTGCTGAACTGTGCGCCGGCGCGCTCAAGCGACGGCTCGTTTCAGCCTTACGTCGTCATCTCCCGATCGAGCGACGGCGAGCTGGTCGCGAATCGTTTCTTTCCCTCCGATCTGCATTTCAACGACGAAGACGCGGCGATCGCGCATGCGCGCGATTGGGCCGTCCGATGGATCGACGCGAGCAGTCTCACGATTTAGGACGGCGCGGCGAAGCGCGCGGCGGCGTGCACGCCGCTGACGCGGCAAAAACGCGGTAATCTTGCGGAACCCGTCACTTTTATTGGACGGCCGTGCGCCGAAGCGCGGCCGTACGTTTTTGCCCATGTCGAAATCCGCCCGAAACTGGGACCTCGAACACATCGTCGCCGAGCTGCGCGAATCGCGCGAGAAGCTGCACCGGACGCGCCATCCGCGCGGCATTCGCGAACTGCCTTCGCGCGACGCGATCTGCACGATCGTCTCGGGCCTGCGCGCGTCGATGTTCCCGACGCATTACGGCGCGCCCGATCTGACCGACGAGACCGTCGACTACTACGTCGGCCACACGCTCGAAAGCACGCTGCGCCTGCTCGCCGAGCAGATCCGCCGCGCGCTGCCGTTCCTCCCCGAGCACGCTGACACGCCGCCCGCCGCGCTCGCCGAACGCGCGTTCGGAATCGCGCGCGAGCTGGGCACGCAACTGCCCGGCATCCGCGCGCTGCTCGTCAGCGACATTCAGGCCGCGTACGCCGGCGATCCGGCCGCGCAGCACATCACCGAGATCCTGCTCTGCTATCCGGGCGTGCTCGCGATGATGCACCACCGGCTCGCGCACGCGCTGTATCAGCTCGGCGTGCCGCTGCTCGCGCGGTTCATCAACGAGATCGCGCATTCGGCGACGGGCATCGACATCCATCCGGGCGCGCAAATCGGCCCGAGCTTCTTCATCGACCATGGCACGGGTGTCGTGATCGGCGAGACAGCGATCATCGGCGAGCGGGTGCGGCTCTATCAGGCGGTCACGCTCGGCGCGAAGAGCTTCCCCGCCGACGGCGACGGGGTGCTCGTCAAGGGCAACGCGCGGCATCCGGTCGTCGAGGACGACGTCGTGATCTATGCGGGCGCGACGATCCTCGGCCGCGTGACGATCGGCAAGGGTTCGGTGATCGGCGGCAACGTGTGGCTCACGCACAGCGTGCCGCCCGGCAGCAGCGTCGCGCAAGGGAAGATCCGCGAGAGCGACAAGGAGCAGATCGAGAAGGATTGAGCGGATGGCGCGGTTGCCGCTTGACGGCACCGCCGCGCTCGCTCACGCTGATTGCGGCTTGCGGCTTGCGGCTTGCGGCTTGCGGCTTGCGGCTTGCGGCTCGTCGGCAACCGGTTGCCGCAGTCGCCCTTGCCGGATCAATGCTCACCGGCCGGCGAACGATGCTTGTACAGCACGTCCTGATCGACACGGATCAGGTTCTGTCCCGCGTCGACGACGAAATCGGCGCCGTTGTAGGCCGGCCCGGTCAGCAGCAGGATCGCGTCCGCGACGTCGTCCGGCCCGGCGATCCGCGCGAGCGGCGTCGATGCGCGGCTCGCGTGCTCGAAGTCGGCCTGCGTCTGGTCGTCGCTCGGCAGCATCAATCCCGGGAACACGGCGTTCACGCGCAGCACCGGGCTCGCCGACAGCGCGAGCATCTGCGTGAGATTGCCGAGCGCCGCTTTCGCGACCGTGTAGCTGAAATGGTCGCGATGGAAGTTTTCCTTGATCTTCTGATCGACGACGTTGATCACGACGCCCTGCGCGCCCGCCGCCTTCGCGCGCTCGTAGTACGCGCGCGTGAGCAGGATCGGCGCGCGGCAGTTGATCGCCCACGCGTTGTCGAACGCAGCGAGATCGAAGCTCGGCAGATGGTCCTGCCAGAACACCGACGCGTTGTTCACGAGCACGTCGAGACGGCCAAAGCGCGCGTAGACCGCATCGACGAGACACGCGATCGCATCCGCGTGCGCGAGGTCCGCCTGCAGCGCGACGGCCTCGCCGCCCGACGATTCGATTTCGCGCGCGACGGCCTGCGCGGCATCGGCCGAGCGGTCGTAGTGCACGGCGACGCGATAACCGCGCGCGGCGAAGCGCAGCGCGAAGGCGCGGCCCGCGCGGCGAGCGGCGCCCGTCACGAGCACGACGGGTGCGGCGGCTGGATTCAAGCTCGACTGCATTACGTATTCGTCAGGTTGACCGAGGAAGGATTCGCGACGATCGACAGGAATTCGCGGCGCGTAGTCGGATCGGTGCGGAACGTGCCGAGCATGCGCGACGTCACCATCTCGACGCCGGGCTTGTGGATGCCGCGCGTCGAGATGCACTGGTGCGCGGCCTCGAGGATCACGCCGACGCCCTTCGGCTGCAGCACGTCGAACAGCGTGTCGGCGATCTGCACGGTCATCTTTTCCTGGATCTGCAGGCGTTTCGCGAATGCGTCGACGAGCCGCGCGAGCTTCGAGATGCCGACGACGCGATGGTTCGGCAGATACGCGACATGCGCGCGGCCGATGATCGGCACCATATGGTGCTCGCAATAGCTTTCGAAGCGGATGTCCTTCAGCACGATCATCTCGTCGTAGCCGTCGACTTCGCTGAACGTGCGCGCGAGGATGTCGCGCGGTTCGAGCGCGTAGCCGGAGAAAAATTCCTCGTACGCGCGCACGACGCGCGCCGGCGTGTCGGCGAGGCCCTCGCGCGCCGGATCGTCGCCTGCCCAGCGAAGCAGCACGCGAACGGCCGCTTCGGCTTCGTCGCGGCTCGGCCGGGGCGTGGCCGGGGGAAGCGTCGCGGGCTTGCGAGCCGCGTTGCGGGCCGTCTGCTTGCTCGCCGTTTCGTTCGTCTTGTTGGCCGCCGCCTTGCGTACGGTCGGGGCCGCGCGCTTGCTCGCGGTCTTTCCTTTAGCCATATCCTCTGAACTCCGTGAAGACCGCCGATGCTGCGGCCGGTCGATCATTGTTTCATGCTTTCGCTGCGTGCGTGCGCTGTGGTTCGCTTTTGCGAACGACGGGCGTGTGTTGCCGCACGCGCGGCTCTGCGCGGTCATTTCGGTCATTTCGGCCATTCGTCGAGCGCGTCGTTGAATAGCCCGGCGACGACGCCGCGCAGCCACGCGATGCTCGGATCGTTGTGGAACTTGCGATGCCAATGCTGCTTCAGGTCGAAGCGCGGCAACGGCAGCGGCGGCTCGACGAGCGTGATCGATGCGTGCTCGGTCGCGTACGCGTAGCCGATCGCGTGCGGGACCGTCGCGATCAGGTCGGTGCGGCTCAGGATGAACGGCAGGCTCATGAAGTGCGGCGTTTCGAGCACTGCCCGGCGCGCGAGCCGCCGCTTCGCCAGATGCCGCTCGAGCACTTCCTGGCTGCGGCCCTCCGCGTGCACGACCGCGTGGCCGCACGCGAGAAACTGCTCGAGCGTGAGCGGCCGCTCCGCAAGCGGATGGCCGCGCCGCAGCAGGCAGATGAAGCGGTGCGTGAAGAGCCGCTGCTGAAAGAAGTTGGTGCCGCCGAGATCCGGAAAGTAGCCGATCGCGAGATCGACGCGGCCGTCCTCGAGCGCGTGCCCGACCTCCGCGTGCGGCAGCGAAACCGAACGCAGGTTCGCCTGCGGCGCGCGTTCCGCCAGCGCTTGCAGCAGCCTCGGCAGGAACACGATCTCGCCGACGTCGGACAACGCGATCGCGAACGTGCGCGCGCTCTTCGCCGGATCGAAGTCGTGCGGCGCGACGAGCCCGCGCTCGATGCTCGCGAGCGCGTCGCGCGCGGCGGGGATCAGCGCGAGCGCGCGCGGCGTAGGCTCCATGCCGCGCGACGTCCGCACGAAGAGCGGATCGCCGAAGTGCTCGCGCAACCGCCCGAGCGCGGCGCTCACGCGCGGCTGGCTGACGCCGAGCAGCTCGCCTGCGCGGCTCACGTTGCGCGTCTCGTGGAGCGCGACCAGGTACGGAATGAGGTTCAGATCGAGTTCGGGCATCGCGTCGCTACTATTGAAAATCCGTATACAACTTATCTCCTGAATTGCGTTGCCGCATAGTCGGGATAGCGCCGACAATCGGTTCGCCATTCGAATCAATGTTCACATTTCATGCAGCCGGTGCAAGCGCCGAAGCGCTGACTCCGGTCGACACAGGAGACGAACAATGCGCACGCAAGTCGCGATCATCGGCGCCGGTCCGTCCGGGTTGCTTCTTTCCCATCTGCTTCGCCTGCAAGGCGTCGAATCCGTCGTGCTCGAAACGCGTTCGCGCGAATACTGCGAGAACCGCATCCGCGCCGGCGTGCTCGAGCAAGGCACCGTCGACACGCTGAACGAAGCCGGTCTGGGCGCGCGGATGCGGCGCGAGGGCCTCGTTCACCATGGCGTCGAGCTGCTGTTCGGCGGCCGCCGCCACCGGATCGACTTCGGTGACCTGACACCCGGCCGGGCGATCACCGTCTACAGCCAGCACGAGGTCGTGCGCGATCTGATCGCGGCCGCGCTCGAGCACGGCCAGCCGACCCATTTCGACGTGCGCGACGTCGCGCTGCACGACGTGGCGACCGGGCGGCCGTCGGTGACGTTCTCGCATGCGGACGGGCGCACCGAGCGCATCGACTGCGACTACGTCGCCGGCTGCGACGGCTTTCACGGCATCGCCCGCCGGACGATTCCCGCCGAGCGGCTGCGCACGTTCGAGCGCGTGTATCCGTACGCTTGGCTCGGCATCCTCGCCGAGGCGGCGCCGTCGCTCGACGAGCTCGTCTATGCACATCATGCGCGCGGCTTCGCGCTGTTCTCGATGCGCTCGCCGACCGTCACCCGACTGTACCTGCAATGCCGGCCCGACGAGAACCTGGCCGAATGGCCGGACGAGCGGATCTGGGAAGAGCTGCGCACGCGCTTCGAGAACGACAGCGGCTGGATGCCGAGCGAAGGCCGCATCACGCAGAAGAGCGTGACGCCGATGCGCAGCTTCGTGTCCGAGACGATGCAGTACGGGCGGCTGTTCCTGGCGGGCGATGCCGCGCACATCGTGCCGCCGACGGGCGCGAAGGGGATGAACCTCGCGGTCGCCGACGTCCGGGCGCTGTCGCGCGCGCTCGGCGCGCGCTACCGCGACGGCCGCGACGACTTGCTCGACGCGTACTCGTCAACCTGCCTGGAACGGGTATGGCGCGCTGAGCATTTTTCGTATTGCATGACGAACATGCTGCATCCGTGCGCCGACGATTCGCCGTTCGTCAATCGGCTCAGGCGCGCCGAGCTCGAGTACGTCACGCGTTCGCGTGCGGCCGCGCAGTCGCTCGCGGAAAACTACGTCGGCTTGCCGTTCGACGACGCGTCGCGCGCCACGCCTTCCTTCGGCGCGGCCGCCGCCGCGTGAGCGCATCGCGCGGAAATCGCGCAAGGCAGGCCCGCGCGCCGTCGTCTTGACAATTCTGCGCGCGCGCCTCTATGATCGGCACACCGTTCGCTAATCGAATCTGAGTTCGTAATTCGAACAAATCGGATCGCCTGGCGAAGCGCGCAGCCATGCGCGAACGCGTGCCGCAGCGGGCGGCGCGCGCGGATTCGCACAGGAAGAGACATGGTCAACAAGATTTTCGATTCCCTCCAGTCGGCGGTGGCCGACGTCCGCGACGGCGCGACGATCATGATCGGCGGCTTCGGCACGGCCGGGATGCCCGCCGAGCTGATCGACGCGCTGATCGCGCACGGCGCGCGCGAGCTGACGATCGTCAACAACAACGCCGGCAACGGCGAGACGGGCCTCGCCGCGCTGCTGAAGGCGAAGCGCGTGCGCAAGATCATCTGCTCGTTCCCGCGCCAGGCCGATTCGCAAGTGTTCGATGCGCTGTATCGCGCGGGCGAGATCGAGCTCGAGCTGGTGCCGCAAGGCAATCTCGCCGAGCGGATTCGCGCGGCGGGCGCCGGCATCGGCGGATTTTTCTCGCCGACCGGCTACGGCACGAAGCTCGCCGAAGGCAAGGAAACGCGCGTGATCGACGGCAAGCACTACGTGTTCGAAACGCCGATTCACGCGGATTTCGCGCTCGTGAAGGCGTACAAGGGTGACCGCTGGGGCAATCTCGTCTATCGGAAGACCGCGCGCAACTTCGGCCCGGTGATGGCGATGGCCGCGAAAACGTCGATCGTGCAGGTGTCGCAAGTCGTGCCGCTCGGCGCGCTGAATCCCGAGCACGTCGTGACGCCCGGCATCTTCGTGCAGCGCATCGTCGAAGTGCCGCAGGCCGCGCATGCGGCCGAGCTGGCCGCCGAGCGCGCCGCGAGCGCCGCCTGAATCCCCGAGGAGAGCACGATGAAACGACTGACCCGCGACGACATGGCCAAGCGCGTCGCGCAAGACATTCCCGAAGGCGCGTACGTGAACCTCGGCATCGGCGTGCCGACGCTCGTCGCGAACCATCTCGATCCGCGCAAGGAAATCTTCCTGCACAGCGAGAACGGCCTGCTCGGCATGGGCCCGGCCCCCGCGGCGGGCGAAGAGGACGACGAGCTGATCAATGCCGGCAAGCAGCACGTGACGCTGCTCACGGGCGGCGCGTACTTTCATCACGCGGATTCGTTCGCGATGATGCGCGGCGGCCATCTCGACTATTGCGTGCTCGGCGCGTTCCAGGTATCCGCGAAAGGCGATCTCGCGAACTGGCATACGGGCGCGCCCGATGCGATTCCCGCGGTCGGCGGCGCGATGGATCTCGCGATCGGCGCGAAGCAGGTGTTCGTGATGATGGAGCACCTGACGAAGCAGGGCGAAAGCAAGATCGTCGCGCAATGCTCGTATCCGGTGACGGGCGTGCGCTGCGTCGATCGCATTTATACCGATCTCGCGGTGCTCGACGTGACGAGCGACGGGCTCGCCGTGCGCGAGATCTTCGCCGGCATCTCGTTCGACGAGCTGCAGAAGCTCACGGGCGTGCCGCTCGTCGACGCGACGCAGAAGGCCGCCGCATAACGCGGCGGCGCGCGGCGCCGCACGCGTTTGTTTCGCCCGGCCGCCTGGCGTGTCGCCGAGGTTGGCCGAACGGACGAGCGCGCGCCGTTCGGCGCTTCGGTGGACAATAAGCGCAATCCGTTTTTTTCCGATCGATCCCATGCTCGAAGACAGCGCCCGCCTGACCTCCCTCATCTGTGCGAGCGAATCGCTGAATCAGATCTGGTCGCCGCGCGCGACGTTGCAGCGCATGCTCGACGTCGAAGCGGCGCTTGCCCGCGCGCTCGCCGCCCACGGCGTGATTCCGGCGAGCGCGGTGCAGCCGATCGAGGCGACGTGCACGGCCGACGCGCTCGACGCGCAGGCGCTGATGCGCGACGCGGCGCTCGGCGGCAATCTCGCGATTCCGCTCGTCAGGCAGTTGACCGCGCGCGTGAAGGCGCGCGACGCCGAAGCGGCGAAATTCGTGCACTGGGGCGCGACGAGCCAGGACATCATCGACACGGCGACGGTGCTGCAGCTGCGCGACACGTTCGACTGGCTCGAGCCGCTGCTGCGCGACACGTGCGCGACGCTCGCGACGCTCGCCGCCGCGCATCGCGCGACGCCGATGATCGGCCGCACGTGGCTGCAGCAGGCGCTGCCGATCACGCTCGGATTGAAGTTCGCGCAATGGCTCGACGCGCTGCTTCGTCATCGCGAGCGTATCGCCGCGTTGCGCGAGCGCACGCTCGCGCTGCAGTTCGGCGGGGCGGCGGGCACGCTCGCGAGCCTGCGCGACGCGGCGCCGGCGGTTGCGCGCGCGCTCGCGGACGACTTGCGGCTCGCGCTGCCGGCCGTGCCGTGGCACACGCAGCGCGACCGGATCGCCGAGACGGCGGCTTGCTTCGGGATGCTGATCGGCACGCTCGGCAAGATCGCGCGCGACGTTTCGCTGTCGATGCAGACCGAGATCGGCGAACTCGCCGAGCCTGCCGCGGCCGGCAAGGGCGGTTCGTCGACGATGCCGCACAAGCGCAACCCGGTCGGCTGCGCGGCCGTGCTGACCGCGGCCGTGCGCGCGCCGGGGCTCGTCTCCACCGTGTTCGCCGGCATGGTTCAGGAGCACGAGCGTGCGCTCGGCGGCTGGCAGGCCGAATGGGACGCGCTGCCCGAACTCGCGCGGCTCGCGGGCGGCGCGCTCGCGCAGGTCGCGCAGATCGTCGCCGGCCTGAACGTCGACGTCGCGCGTCTCGCCGCGAATCTCGACGCGACGCACGGCCTCGTGCTCGGCGAAGCGGTGATGCTCGCGCTCGGCGACAAGATCGGCCGGCTCGACGCGCATCATCTCGTCGAGCGCGCATCGAAGGAAGCCGTGCGCAGCGGCCGCCCGCTGTACCACGTGCTCGCCGCCGATCCGGACGTCGCGGCGCACATCGCGCCCGACGCGCTGCGCCAGTTGCTCGATCCCGCTCATTACGTCGGCGAGGCGCATGCCTACGTCGACGCCGTGCTCGCGCTCCATGCGAGCCGCCACTAAGGAGAGATTCCCATGCCTTTCGCATCAGTCAACGGAGTGCGGCTGCATTACCGGATCGACCGCGCGACGCGCGCCGGCGCACCGTGGCTCGTGTTCTCGAATTCGCTTGGTGCGGACCTGTCGATGTGGGCGCCGCAGATCGGCCCGCTGACGGCGCACTTCAACCTGCTGCGCTACGACACGCGCGGTCACGGTCACTCCGACGCGCCGGCCGGCTCGTATTCGATCGAGCAACTGACGGGCGACGTGATCGGCCTGCTCGACCACGTCGGGATCGAGCGCGCGCATTTCTGTGGAATCTCGATGGGCGGCCTCACGGGCGCGGCGCTCGCCGCGCGCCATGCGAGCCGCATCGATCGCGCGGTGCTGTCGAATACGTCCGCGAAAATCGGCTCGCCGCAAGTGTGGGGGCCGCGCGCGCAACAGGCGCGCGCCGAAGGAATGGCGGCGCTCGCCGACGCGGTGCTGCCGCGCTGGTTCACGGCCGCGTTCTTCGAGCGCGAGCCGCGCCTCATCGACGTGATTCGCGACACGTTCAATCACACGGACAAGGAAGGCTACGCGGCGAATTGCGACGCGCTGAACGCCGCCGATCTGCGCGACGAAGTGAAGGGCATTCGCGTGCCGACGCTCGTCGTGACGGGCGCGCACGACATGTCGACGCCGCCCGACCAGGGCCGCGCGCTCGCCGCCGCGGTCGCGGGGGCGGAGCACGTCGAATTCGACTGCGCGCACATCTCGAACATCGAATGCGCGGACGGCTTCAATCGCACGCTGACCGATTTCCTGACGGCGTGACGCGAGGGCATCGAGATGAATGACGACCAACGTTACGAAGCGGGCATGAAGGTGCGCCGCGCGGTGCTCGGCGATGCGCACGTCGAGCGCTCGCTCGCGAATCGCACCGAGCTGACCGAAGAGTTCCAGAACCTGATCACGCGCTATGCATGGGGCGAGATCTGGACGCGCGAAGGCCTGCCGCGCCACACGCGCAGCCTGCTGACGATTGCGATGATGGTTGCGCTCAATCGCGGCGAAGAGCTCGCGCTGCATCTGCGCGCAGCGAAGAACAACGGCGTGACGCGCGACGAGATCAAGGAAGTGTTGCTGCAGACCGCCATCTACTGCGGCGTGCCTGCAGCGAATTCGGCATTTCACCTCGCGCAGCGCATCTTCAGCGAAGACGACGCGGCCTGACGCCGCGCGGTGCAAGAGACAAGCGAGACGCTAGCGACAAAAGAGACGCGAGAGGCACAAGAGACACGAGCAAGAAACGACACACCGCACGGGCGGCGCGCCGAACGGCCGCCGCCCGTGCGCGACGACATGCGCCGGCATCGCATCGGCGCGGGACGCGAACGCGTCGATTACAAACCCAACGGAGACAGCAATGACCCACCTCGCGCGCCAGCTCGATGTGCAGCAGTTCATCGACGAACGGCGCTTTTCGCCCTATCAGTGGCTGATTCTGATCCTGTGCTTTTTGATCGTCGCGGCGGACGGCTTCGACACCGCCGCGATCGGCTTCGTCGCGCCCGCCCTCGGCCAGGAATGGCACGTGGCGAAGGCCGCGCTCGGCCCGGTGATGAGCGCGGCGCTCGTCGGCCTCGCGCTCGGCGCGCTCACGGCGGGGCCGCTCGCCGACCGGATCGGCCGCAAGCGCGTGCTGGTCGGCTCGGTCGTGCTGTTCGGACTCTTCAGCATCGGCTGCGCATTCACGCAATCGGTGACGGAGCTTGCGGTGCTGCGGCTGTTGACGGGGCTCGGACTCGGCGCCGCGATGCCGAACGCGACGACGCTGATGGCCGAGTACGCGCCGCACGCGAAACGCTCGTTCCTCGTCAACACGATGTTCTGCGGCTTCACGCTCGGCTCGTCGGCGGGCGGCCTCGTCGCCGCCGCGCTGATTCCGGATCACGGCTGGCGCAGCGTGTTCGTCGTCGGCGGCGTTGCGCCGCTCCTGCTCGGCGCGCTGCTGATCGCGCTGCCGGAGTCGATCCGCTTCATGGTGTTGCGCGGCGCGCCGCACGAGCGGATCGCCGCGGTGCTGCGCAGGATCGCGCCCGGCACGACGTTCGACGGCGTGCGCTTCGTGCTGCCCGACGAACGCGGCGAGCAGCGGCGTTCGGGGGCGGCCGTCGTGTTGTCGCCGCGCTATCGCGCGGGCACCGCGATGCTGTGGCTCACTTACTTCATGGGGCTGCTCGTCTACTACCTGTTGACGAGCTGGCTGCCGACGCTGATTCGCGACACCGGCTTCACCGTGCGCGACGCGGCGCTCGTCACCGCGCTGTTTCCGCTCGGCGGCGGCATCGGCGCGATTGCGACCGGCTGGCTGATGGACCGCTTCGAGCCGCATCGCGTGATCGCGTTCACGTATGCGCTGACGGCGCTGTTCGTATGGATGATCGGATTGCAGGCCGGGCATCTCGCGCTGCTGGCGACCGTCGTGTTCGTCGCGGGCGTTTGCATGAACGGCGCGCAATCGTCGCTGCCGGCGCTCGCGGCGGCGTTCTATCCGACGAGCGGACGCGCGACGGGCGTAGCGTGGATGCTAGGCGTCGGGCGCTTCGGCGGGATTCTGGGAGCGTTTTCGGGAGGCTTGCTGCTGCAGGCGCAGCTGGGATTTGGCACGATTTTTTCGATGCTCGCCGTGCCGGCGCTGATCGCGGCGGGTGCGCTGATGGTCAAGCGCGCGGCGGCGCTGCGCGACGTAGAGCCGGACGCGCCGGCGCGTTCGGCATGATCGGCGCGAGCCGCTGCGAAGATCGACGGGGCGGCGTGTTCGCGCCCCGTCATTCCTCGGCGTCGTGGACCTTCGCGAAGTGGCGAAGGTACGCGCGCAATGCAGCTTCGCGGCTGCGGTGATCGGCGGGCGTCGATGCGCCCATCTCTTCCTCGTCGCCGAACAGCGCGGACGGCGCGCCGTAAGTGCCCACTTCGACGCGCTCGCGCAGCACGCGAATCAGGTGCGCGCGATGGCGATACTCCGCGACCCAATGCAGGCCTTCGATCCGATCGCCTGCTTTCAGCAGTGGCTTCATCTGCGTTCTCCCGGCCGGGACGGGTTCGCGGGGCAGCGAACCGACGTCCGGAAGGAAAGCGTACGCTTTACCGGATCGGATCACAACGGGCGAGGCGTTTCAGTGGCTTCAGTGGCCGGCCACCTTGGCGAGCATCGGATAAAGCGACAGAACGAGCAGCGCGGCCATCGTGATGTTGAACGCGCGCAGCCAGCGCGGATTCGACAGGAAGCCGCGCAGCCCCTGACCGAACGCGGCCCAGATGCTGATGCTCGGCAGGCCGACGCAGACGAACACGAGTGCCATCCAGACGGCGTTGCGGCCGTAGTCCGCGGAGAGCTGGATCGTCGTCGCGGCGGTCAGCACCATCATCCATGCTTTCGGATTGACCCATTGGAACGCGATCGCCTCGACGAACGTCATCGGGCGCGACTTGCCGTGGTGAGCGCGCACTTCGCCTGACGTGCCGATGCGCCATGCGAGATACAGCAGGTAGACGATGCTGGCGGTTTCGAGGAGCGCATAGAGCACGGGGATTCGCTTGAACGCTTCGCCGAGGCCGAAGCCGACCGACAGCATCAGAATCGCGACGCCCACGCTGATGCCGAACATGTGCGGCAGCGTGCGGCGAAAGCCGAAGTTGACGCCGGACGCGAGCAGCATCGTGTTGTTCGGGCCGGGGGTGATCGAGGTGACGAGCGCGAACAGCATGCCGGCGGGCAGCGCACTGACGGTGAGGTAGTTCATGGTGGTGCTCTCTTCGTCCGGGACAAAGCAAGGATGACGAAGCGAGTTTAGTGGACGATGGCAGTACAGTACCGATACAGTTTGCGGAATGGTTGCCAGTACGGGGCGGGTCATTACAGGTGCGGACTATCCCATCCGATGATGATCGGATGGCATTGCCGCCTGAAGACGGGGTTTCCGCGGCGGACGCGAGCTTCGCCCTATTCCATTCACGTCGAACGAATCTGCGCGCCGACGCCGTCTCACGTCACGGTGCTCCCGCGGGCGACGCAAACAGAGCGGCAAGGCAGCCGTACGCACAGCCCGGCGCGCGACTCACGATCGTTCGGACGCCTCATGGCATCCGCCGCCGGGCTGCCGCCCTCGCACGGCTTGCAGCAAGTGTTGCGCGCACGCGTATCCCACGTTGAATGCCATGCGAGCATCGACGATGTCGACGCCCGGTTGCGTTGATGCCCACGCTCGTCCGATCTCGGCGGAGGCGAAGAAATGCACCTGGCAGCAGAACGCCGCTCGGATTGGGCGGCTGCCGCACGGCGACACGAGCGACACGGCCGCGCCGGCCGGCTCGACATTTAGCAAGCTACCCTGCTGCGCGGCGACGGTCAGTGTGACGGGCTCGCCGGTCGCGGCACAGCGCGAGACGACGTGCGCCGTTTGGCCGATCAACATCGGGAAAAAAAACCCATCGAATGCGCACCACGTGTACAGGCGCCGGCCGCCGACATCGAGCGCGTGCGCTGTTTGTCGCAGCGTGAGCCCGTACCCGACTACGTTGCCGTCATCGTCCCATTCCATATCGACGGCGTGACCCAGCATCGCCGCGACGCGCTCGCGAGGCCATGCGAGCGCCGCGGCAAGCGCGGCGGGCGATACGGCACTTCCCTTCGCCAGCTCGCGCAAGAGCGCGACGAATAGCTGGCCGAAGCCTTCGGGCCGATCGGCCTGCGTCAAGCGATCGATAAGGTCAGTCGCATAGCGATCAATATTCACGATTGCCTCCCGGTCATCCGGCGCAGCACGAGAGTCGCGCCACGTCCTTGGCGAAGGCCTGGGCCGCGAGCTTCAGGGCCTCCACCATCGTCAGGTAGGGGAACAGCTGATCGGCCAGTTCCCGCACGGTCATCCGCGACCGGATGACGAGCGCCGCGGCCTGAATGAGTTCGCCCGCTTCGGGCGCGACCGCCTGCATGCCGAGCAGCCTGCCGGTACGGGCCTCGGCGACGAGCTTGATGAAGCCGCGCGTGTCGAAGTTGACCAACGCGCGCGGCACGTGCTCGAGCGAGAGCGTGCGGCTGTCGGTCGCGATGCCGGCTCGGCGAGCGCGCGCTTCGTCGTAGCCGACGGTCGCCACTTGCGGGTCCGTAAACGCGGCAGCCGGCAAGATGTCCAGATCGAGCGCCGCATCGCCTCCCGTCATGTTGATCGCCGCCCGTGTGCCGGCTGCCGCCGCGACATAGACAAAGCGCGGCTGGCTGGTGCAATCGCCGGCCGCGTAGATATGCGGGACACCAGTGCGCATGCGCTCGTCGACCACGACGGCTCCTTGCGCGTCGACGGCGATGCCGGCCGCTGCCGGCGCGAGTTCTTCTGTATTCGGCGTGCGACCGGTTGCGATCAGCAACCGGTCGGCCCGCAGCTCGCCGTTTTCCGTGCCGAGCACGAATTCGCCGTTGGCATGGCCGACGCGATCGACATGCGTGTGCTCGCGCACGTCGATTCCTTCGGCGCGGAATGCATTCGTCAACGCTTGCCCGATCGCAGGATCTTCGCGAAAGAACAGCGTGTGGCGCGCGAGGATCGACACGCGACTGCCCAGCCGGGCGAAGGCTTGCGCAAGTTCGACGGCCGCCGTCGACGAGCCGATGACAGCGAGCCGCGCCGGAATGGCGTCGCTCGCGAGCGCATCCGTCGAGGTCCAGTATGGCGTGCCGGCCAGACCGGGAACGGCCGGAATCGCGGGGCGCGCGCCCGTTGCGATCAGACAGCGGTCGAACGGCACTTCGCGCTCGCCGCCTGCATTCAGCCTGACCGCCAGGCGGTTTCCATCGAGGAATCGGGCTTCGCCTTGCAGCACCGTGATATCCGGATGACCGTCGAGAATGGTCTCGTATTTTGCGCGCCGCAGTTCGTCGACGCGCGCCTGCTGCTGAGCCAGCAGCCGATCGCGCAGAATGGCCGGAGATCCTGGAAGGATGCCGCTGTCGAACGGGCTTTCGCGGCGCAACTGCGCGATATGTGCCGCGCGGATCAGGATTTTCGACGGCACGCAGCCCACGTTGACGCAAGTGCCGCCGATCGTGCCGCGCTCGACGAGCGTCACGCGAGCGCTGTGCTCGACGGCCTTCAGCGCCGCGGCCGTCGCGGCGGCGCCGCTGCCGATCACGGCCACGCGCAGCGCGTTTTTCATTGGGATCATGCGTACCCTCCTTCTTCTTGCGATCAGGGGCAAGGACGTTCGCGCCGCTTCAATCAGCCACGTCGGTCCGAAATCTCGAGGCTCCCAGTTTCGCGGCGTGCCGTCGGCGAGACGATGCGCCGAAGCGCGCGGGATCGATGACGCTCGGGCATGCCGCCCATGTTCCGTGAGGCGCGGGCAGCATGACGGCTTTCGTCGCGGACCGGGACGGAGTGTCGATGGGCGCGGCCGGGACCGATGATCCATCGAGGTTTTCTCATCGCCGGCACGTTTCGTCGCCTTTCGCCGCCTTTCGCGCGAGGCGATGCGCACACGTCGCTCGACTGGAGACCGGCGGGCCTGGGCCGCACGGAAGATCCATCGCGAAGCGAGGGACAACACATGCGGCGCCATGTCGATGAATAGCGGGCGATGCGACATCATCGCGGCCCATCGGTCGCGCCACGCGCCTGGAACGTTTAGCGCCGCCGATGCCGGCGGGCCGAGGCCACTCGTCGACGCGAGCAGGACCGCGATTGCGCCGGACGCCGGCGCCCCTGCGACTGTGACTGCGACTGCGACTGCGACTGCGACTGCGACCGCGACTGCGACCGCGACCGCGACCGCGACCGAGGCATGCGACTACTCCTATTCGAATTGTCTTCCGATGGTGTAAGGTTAGTTCCGTACTTAAGTACGGAGTCAACGGGCATGGGGACTGAAACGGGGAATCTGACGATCGGCGCTTTCGCCGCGGCGGCGGATGTCAGCGTCGAAACGATCCGGTTCTACCAGCGCAAAGGGCTGCTGAATGAACCCGACAAGCCATACGGCCGCATTCGCCGCTATGGCGCGGCCGACGTCGCGCGGGTTCGGTTCGTGAAGTCGGCCCAGCGGCTCGGGTTCAGCCTGGACGAGGTGGCCGAACTGCTGAAGCTCGACGACGGCCCGTATTGCGCGGAAGCGAGCCGCCTGGCCGAGCGCAAGCTCGACGACATCCGGGCGAAAATCGCGGATCTCGCACGCATGGAGGTGGTCCTGGCGCAATTGGTGGGGGCCTGCCATGTGAACGAGGGCAACGTGTCGTGCCCGCTGATCGCGTCGTTGCAAGGGGCGATGTGACGTGAACTCGGGCCGATCGGGCCGGCCGCCGACCAGCGCCGCGGGCCTTGCCTGCGCGAACCGTACGCCGAACTGAATTCATCGCGACTTCGCGGGTGAGATTGTCGACGCGGCGCGGCTGCCGACGCTGGCTGCGTGACAAGGCAAGCCGGCACTTTTATGTGTCGGTCCGCGCCGGGCGCGCCACTCACGGGTCGATCAGGGTTGGTTCGTCGCCCGTGAGCGGCGCCGAGATTTGGCCGTCATTCGGCGCGTGACCCCGACTTCACGGCGCTCGCCGCGCAAGAGCCGGCTGGGCTGTCGCCGCGAACCTGTTGAGGGCCGGCCCGGCGGAAAGCCGGCCTCGGCCTGAAGGTCGGCGTGTCCGGCCGCGTCTCGATGGCAAGCGGATGCCGATGCATCCCCGACATGCGCCCGGAGTCAGCAGGTTGCCGCACCCAACCGCGCGCGGCCGGCTTCGCGATGCGCGGCGGTGCTTCCGCGATGCCGCACGGCACGCACGTTCATTCGCCGATCAGATGCAGCACGATGTCGCGCCGATGCGCGGCGCGGCGATGCTCGAACAGATAGATGCCTTGCCACGTGCCGAGCACCATGCGCCCGTGCTCGACGGGAATCGACAGCTGCACCTGAGTCAGCGCCGCGCGTAGATGCGCGGGCATGTCGTCCGGGCCTTCGGTTGCGTGTTCGTAGCGCGAATCGTCCTCGGGGGCGAGTTCGGCGAAGTAGCGTTCCAGGTCGCGCTGCACCGACGGGTCCGCATTCTCCTGGATCAGCAGCGAAGCGGACGTGTGCCGGCAGAACACGGTGAGCAGGCCGGTGCGGATCGACTGCTGATCGACGAACGCGCGCGCCTGCGGCGTGAACTCGACGAGGCCGCGCCCGCGCGCCTCGACGGCGATGTGTTGAATCGACTGTTGCATGATGATTGGGTGCCGGTGGGCTCATTCCAGCGCGGCGAAGCCGTGGGATTCGATTTGCTCGGCGCTGACCGGGCGAACGACGCGCGCGACCTCCACGCCATCGCGCAGGAACACCAGCGTCGGCCAGAGCTTGATGCCGAACGAGCGGCCGAGCGGGCGGCCGGGGCCGTCTTCGATTTTCAGGTGGCGGACATCGGGGTGCGGCAAGAACGCATCGCGAATCGCGGGCTGTGCGCCCGTGCAGATGCCGCACCAGTTCGCACCGAACTCGATGACGGTGGCTCCGGCGAGCGAGTCGACTTCCGGGCGTGTGGGCGCGTCGGCGGTATAGGCTTGTGGAGGGTTCATCATGGCTCCATGTGCTTGATGAAAGCGTCACTGCGTCGTGGCCGTATTCGAGGCCGGTGCTTTTACTGTAGCGGAAACTGTAGCGGAAAAAGGGTGCGATGGTGTCGGGCAATTCGGCTTGCCGCCGCGAGCCGCGACGAATCGAATCCGTCCTGCAAGAGGCGAACTCTCCGAACAGTTGATCGACGGCGGCGCGCATCCGTTCAAAAGGCGGCTATTCCAGCGATGTAGTCGGCCAAGGACATCTTGTCCGGAGCGGCTTCGCGGAGCACGTCGGGTACGACTGGCGTCTTGTCGACCGACGCTGGAGAACCACGGCTCGCCACGCTATTGCGACAGCCTACGGCAGTCGTTGGTTCTCGGAAAAGGCGCACGCGGCGTCGATACGTTGCCGTTGAACCCGAGCTCGCCGTTTCGGCGGTTGCTTGCGGCCGTCGCATCGTACGGAAATCGCCGATACGGCGGCCGCTCCGCGCGATGCGACGGCGAACGTGGAATGCGAATCCGGCGTCGCGGCGCGTTGGCGCCGCGCGTGGCAAATCTAGCACGGCCATTGCGATTGCCCGGCTGCGCCGGCGCCTCGTGGAGCGAGCGCAAGATACGGTCACGATCGAGATCGGCGCGGCGAGCGCTTTCTCGACCCAGGACCTAGAATTGGACGTAGCGCCCGCTTCCCGGCGCGAAACCGGTCGACTTTTCCTCCTTCTAGCGACTGCAGCGGCCATGAACATTCACAACGCGCGCGTCATTCGCCCGGCGCTGGGCGCACTTTGCGTCGCATCGCTTGCAACGCTCCACGCGTGCGGCGGCGAGGCATGTTTCGGTTTCGACGGGTGTTTCAACAATAACGGCGTGCAGACCGTCACGCTGTCCGGCACCGCCGCCACCGGCCGGGCGCTCGCGAGCGCGGCGGTCAACGTCGACTGCACGCAGGGCTCGGCCGCCACGCTGTCGGACGGCGGCGGCCACTACAGCATCACGTTCGATGCGACGCTTCCTTGCACTATCACCGTGACCTCCGGAGGCACGAGCCTGCACTCGCTCGCCTATGCCGGCGGGACGTTCAATACGACGCCCGAAACCGAGTTGCTGCTCGTCTACGTCGCTGCGCAGCTCGGCACGAATACGGCCCGCCTGATCGGGGATCTGCCGAACAACTCGCGCTTCCAGCAGGTGCTGGAGAATCAGACGGACGTGCTGGCCGCGCAAACGGCAATCGTCGCGAATCTCCAGCAGCGCTATGCGGTTGCGTTCGCGACGCCGGCGTTCCTGACGACGCCGTTTTTCGTCGGACAAGCGGGCGTCGACGGCGATCTCGGCGCGCTCGCGGGTGCGGGCGCGATCGACCCCAACGGCATGCCCGATCCGGTCGCCGTGTCGCTGTTGCAACAGGCAGGCGCCGCGCACCCGCTTTGAGCGGCGTACGCGGCAGCGTTCCCGGTGAACACGGACTGATTCGATTGTCGAACTCGCCATTGCGAGCCGCGCGATCGTCGAATCAAGCCGGATCGCGCGGCGGCCGTTCAGGGCGCGCGGCGTCGACACGCGGCATGCGCCGCTTCATCTCTGCAAGCGCCAGATTCACCTCCCGCACGACGCACCGCCGTTGCGCGAGCGTGACGTGCTGTCCGACGGAGGCCGCCTCGCCTCTGTACCGAATCCGTATCCGGGGATCGCGTTCGTTGTCGAGCTCCACGGTCGCCCACAGCGGATTCGATTCGTAACGTCGAAGCTCGGCGCCGCAGCGTTGAATCACTTCGAGACGGTGCTCGGTCAGCGCGATGCAGTCGTAATCGACCGCATGGCGCGCATACAGCAGGAAGCAGCCGCCGATCACGACGATCTCGGCGATCGCGCACGCGAACACCGCCCATGCGCCGGAGATCGCGAACGGCGTCGCGACCGCCAGCGTGAGCGCGGCCAGGAGCCCGATCGACAGCAAGGACTGGCGCGGCGATAGCGCGCAGTTGCGCCGCAGCATCCAGACGTGGCGGCGCTCGGCTTCGAGCGGCGTGCGTCGCGGATGCGCGAATGCGTCGGAGCACGGCGCAGGGCCGCGATCGGACCGATCGCGCCGCGCGCTCGCATCGCCGCGCGGATGCCGCCACGCCGATGAGCGGGTGGTCATTTCACCACGGGCGGCGTTTCGAACGAATGATAGGGCGCCGGGCTCGGCAGCGTCCATTCGAGACCTTGCGCGCCGTCCCACGGCTTCGCGTCGGTGCAGCGGCGCGTTTTGCCCATGTACGTCGGCAGCGCGACCCAGAACAGGAAGTACACCTGCATCAGCCCGAACGCGAATGCGCCGATCGTCGCGATCTGGTTGAAGTCGGTGAATTGCGCGGGATAGTCCGCATAGCGGCGCGGCATGCCCGCGAGGCCGAGGAAGTGCATCGGGAAGAACGTCACGTTGAACGAGATCATCGATCCCCAGAAGTGAATCTTGCCGCGCCGCTCGTCGTAGAAGTAGCCGGTCCACTTCGGCACCCAGAAATACCAGCCCGCGTAGATGCTGAACAGCGACGCGGCGACCATCACGTAATGGAAGTGCGCGATGATGTAATAGGTGCCGTGCAGCGCGACGTTCAACGGCGCCATCGCGAGCGTGACGCCGGTCAGGCCGCCGATCAGGAATACGAAGATGAATCCGATCGAGAACAGCATCGGCGTTTCGAACGTCAGCGAGCCGCGCCACATCGTCGCGACCCAGTTGAACACCTTCACGCCCGTCGGCACCGCGATCGTCATCGTCGCATACATGAAGAACAATTGCCCGGCGACCGGCATGCCGGTCACGAACATGTGGTGCGCCCAGACCATGAACGACAGGATGCCGATCGATGCGGTCGCGTACACCATCGACGCATAGCCGAAGAGCGGCTTGCGCGCGAACGCGGGAATCACCTGCGAGATCATTCCGAAGCCGGGCAGGATCATCACGTAGACCTCGGGATGGCCGAAGTACCAGAAGATGTGCTGATACAGCACCGGATCGCCGCCGCCCGACGCATTGAAGAACGACGTGCCGAAATGCCGGTCGAACAGCACCATCGTCACCGCGCCCGCGAGCACCGGCATGATCGCGATCAGCAGGAACGACGTGATGATCCACGTCCACGCGAACATCGGCATCTTCATCAGCGTGAGGCCGGGCGCGCGCATGTTGACCACGGTCACGACGATGTTGATCGCCCCCATGATCGACGACGCGCCGGCGATGTGAATCGCGAAGATCGACAAGTCCATGCCCGGGCCCATCTGCGTGGAGAGCGGCGCGTACATCGTCCAGCCGGCGGCCGGCGCGCCGCCCGGCACGAAGAACGAGCCGATCAGGAGCGCGCTCGACACCGGCAGCAGCCAGAAGCTGAAATTGTTCATTCGCGCGAATGCCATGTCGGACGCGCCGATCTGCAGCGGGATCATCCAGTTCGCGAGGCCGACGAACGCGGGCATGATCGCGCCGAAGATCATGATGAATCCGTGCTCCGTCGTCAGCTGATTGAAGAATTCCGGCCGCATCAGCTGCAGGCCGGGTTCGAACAGCTCCGCGCGGATCATGAGCGCCATCACGCCGCCGATCATCAGGTTGATGACCGAAAACAGCAGATACAGCGTGCCGATGTCCTTGTGATTCGTCGCGAACAGCCAGCGGCGCCAGCCGGTCGGTATGTGATGCGCGGCGTCGTGGACGTCCGTCACGTTCGTGGAGATTTCGCTCATCGTGTCCTTGTCTCGTTCTCGAAAATCCGGCAGGCGAGGCCGTAGCGGCGGCTGACGACGACATGCCGCGACCGCGATATCCGACGCGCTTGCCATGGGCAACTGAACATCGTGCCGCGCATGTAATCGGTCTGAGCGACGCGCTGCGTCTCGTGAAGACGAAGCGAGTGGTGTTCGGCCAGCCGCCGGGCACGGCGTGAACGAGATTTCACGCGACGCGTCATGGATCGCTTGGCCGTCGCTTGATTCGACGCGCAGCCGATGCCGGGCAAATCCTCTATTTCGATCAGCCGAGGTTAATTCGCGCGGCTTTTCGTCTCAAGCAGCAGATGACGCGAAAAATCGTGAAGCAGATGACGGGTAGCGTTCGGGAGAAATGCCGCTCGGGAGCCGTCGACCCGGCGACGAGTGGTTGTCGGCGACGAGTTTGATGCAAGGCGTGCGGTGAAGCACGCATGTGTCGCGTCGGTTCGCGGCGAATCGACCATTCGGCGCGTCGACGTGCGACTGGTGGGCGTTGCCGCCGCATGCGCCGCGTATCGGCGGATTGCATTTGGCGCGTGGCGCGACGTTCAATCGCGATTCGGACTTCGGTCGCTCTCACACCGGAAAAGGCGGGCGATTTCATTTCGCGCGCTCGACGCATCTGCAAAAAGCGGAAGGCCATGACCGCGTGCGGCCTGCGCGGTGCATGAAGGAAATGATTGTCGTGCCGACGGAAGGTAGCGGAGACGGATTCTCCATACACCGAATGACCGCGATGCCATGCGAGATGTCGCTATGGTGCGCAGAACGACTGGCGTGGCCGCATGACCGAAGAAAAAGCCCCGCGTCCCTTGCGGAGACGCGGGGAAAGCTAGAGACAACGAGTGTGCCGTGACCAAGTGGTGCACGGAGTTTTACTCTGCACGAAAATGAGAGACATGGAAATCGGACGAGTTCAATTTATTCGCCTTCCTACGCTTTATGGAGGGTTCGCGAAATCTCCAACTCCCACGATATGGCGACGCATGTGTGACGTCCCATGCATGACGGGAACGAATCGTGGAAAAAAGCCCTCACGTCCAGCAGGCGTGAGGGCAAACGGATGGAAACGGCCAAGGGCGAGCGCTTACCCTTGGCGCGGCCACCTCAACCCGAAGGTGGCCCGGAATTGATCTTGCGTGAATGAGAAGCGCCGATCAATCAGATCGGTCTGATTTTGCTCTTGCCATTCCGCTGCGATTGCGCGCTTGATCTTCTGTCGCCGCGAGAGCCGGCCCGATGCCGGCCATCGGCATGAGGCGTCGCGGCGCGCGGATGGTCGATCCTGCTGCGCCGACGGGATGCCGCCGTCGCGGCACGATTCTCAGTGCATGCGCGTCTCGTCCGATGTCGCAAATGCACCGGGGAACAGGTCGCTCGCGAATCGGCGAAGAAGGGTGAACCGCCTTGAATCCTCGTCCGAATCGACGTGATTTGACGCTTGCGGCAAGGCGATCGGATTGACGAACGCGGTCGGGCAATCACGATCACGTTCGCGCGCGTTGTCGTACGCGGTGCGCGCCGATCGCGCAAACTGCTCCGTGACGAGCATTTCCATTCCGGAGCTACCGAAGGCGATAGCTTGCGCATCCGTGGGCGGCGCATCGAATCCGCGCGGCCGGTTGCAGACAGCCGCGACGTGCTCGTCGGCCGATTCGAAGTGAGTGACGAGCGTCGATTCGGCTGGCTCGATGTTCGAGTCTGGCGTGGAGTCCGTCTTTGTCGATTGAGCGCCGGAAGACAACGCATCTGTGGGTGCGGGTGGCGGCGCGCTATCGTTTTGCCCATCCAGCTCGAATCGCGGCATATCGGCATGGGCCTCATCCGGCTCGTTCCATTGCGCCAGATCGAACGGCTCCGCTTGCAGCGTTGCATCGAATGAGGCGACGTATGGCGCAGCAGCAGTTTGCATCGACGTCGCAGGGAGTTCGCGGGCGAACAGGTTCGTCCACGCGATGTCCACTGCCTGCCGCGTCCATAGGCGCGGCGCCGATGGCGCGCGTTCGTATGCGATCGACGAGTACATCGAAGCAGTCAACATGTCGGCATAGAAAATCGGCGCATTCGTATCGATGGAGGCGTCACGCGATTCTGCGGGCGTGCTCGCCGGCGCCGTGGCGTCCCAGCGTGGTTTCACGATCACGATCGCATCGTGCGTTGCTTCGTCCATCGCTTGCGCGACCATATCCGCATAAAAGGAGGGCGGCGTGTCGACGGACTCGCTCAGTCGCGGCCTGCCTGCATCGGACGGCGTGCCGTCGAGTGTGCGCGCCTCGATACGTGCTTGTATCGGCGAGGGCGGCGCTGATATCGGCAGCCCGACGTGGCTCGACGCTTCGACGCCCAGTTGAAATGGAAAAGGGGCGAAGCTCGTGTCGGGTAGAGGGCCGGGAGGAAGCGGGCCGCTCGGCAATGGCTCGTCGTCGCCGATGCTGGCAAGATGCATCGGCAATTCATCAAGGCGATCTGCCGGAGGCCGGGCTGGATCGATGCGGCGATGTATATGCGTCCGGTCGACATCGGACACGCTCGGCGTCTCCGCAGACTTGGCGTGGAATGCAGCCGTTTCTTCAGGTACGGGATTCATTTTCTTGTCGACGCTGACGCTCGTCTGGACCGTATACGTGAGCGGTCCCGACATCGCAAGCATGAACGCGAACACGAAGCCGACAATCCAGATGTGCGTTTGACGTATCGACATGGATGCCGAAGTCCTCCGAGGTAATGGCGGGCCGTGGATCTATTGCGACGGCGAGCGTCGGCGCCGGGGCGACAAGCCAGGCAGAAACCCGCGACGTCGCGCCGTGATGTGACGCATTCTTCCTTGACGAAATTGATGCGGCGAATCGTTTTAGGCCGAGCCGCGCATGCATCAGGACTCGATCGTCACGCGGATCGCGGTATGTCCGAAAAACCGCCGTGCCCGGAATCGCGTGGGTGCTTCGTTATCGAGTGAAGAGTGGGTGGGCGTCGGTTTGTTCGATGAAATTTCGCAGACGCACGCAGACGCTTCAATCAAGCTGCATTTGGGCAAGGAACTGCTCGCGATCGAAGGTCAATCTCAGCGAGCGGCTTTGAGCGCTCCACATCAGAAGTCGACCGGGTTCGCGAAGCCACTGCCCATTGCTCCGGAAAACCCAGGTGACGTAGCCTCCCGGATGCTCGACAGTCCGATGGGGCGGGCCGAGATGCCAACCTACATGCGTCATCGGCGTGCCGAGGGGCAGCAGGCGCTCCAATTCGTTGCGTGTCTTCCAAGCGAGAAGGTCGTCGCACTTCCGTGTCGTGATAAGAGCGTGCAGTCGCGCCGACAGGCGGTGAACAAGCGATTTCGATTTTGGGGAATTCGTCGAGATGGATGTATTCATGATGCAGGGCTCATGCCGGCCATTCGTGTTTCGTCGGTCAACGCCAACGGCCGTCTGTATTCGAGGTATCGAACGGCCTCGCGCCGTCGGTGGATGAAAAGTGTCCCACGTCCTCCAGCGTAAGGCGATCGGACGGGTTCGAAAGGTGGTGTTCGTCGCGATGGGGAACGGGTATTTCTCGTCTGCAGGGAATCGATAAAAAGAAGAAGTGCGCGATTCGTATTGCGTTGCGGAATCCGGATGAATAGTGGAGCCAATGAGGCTGATTTCACTGATCCAAAACCGAACTTGTCTTATGTCTTCGCCGAATTTCTGTCGTTATGATGCGATCGATCGGCTCTAACTCGTTTGATTGAAGAAGTCGGAATGTCGGCAGTACGTCATGTGTCGTGCGAATGAGGTTCCGATTTTTTCTGCGAGATGGACAGGCACTCGATCGAGAGGTGCGAGAAATTGCATTTAGTTTAGTTATGCAAATTGTATGGCAGCGTGACTTATCGAGGCGAGTCGCCTTACTCATGGTGGGAACCATTAAGCGCCAGTAGTGACGGGACGTTTCGCACGCGCCACGCTCGTTGCCGCCGGCGCCTGCATCACCCGATGCCCGTGATTTGCAAATGATGTGTCGCGCCGGATCGACTGCGGTGGAATGACGACGGGGTTTCGTGACGCCTCGGCACATGCGGATCGTTCGATTGCCCGATCAAGCAGTACGGGGAATTGGATAGATCGACTCTTTTACTAATTCAGTATGACTAAAGGATTGAATCGTGAGCTACAAGATTGATCGACGCGGAAATAGTACGGCGAGCCGACGAGGAAGGCGAAAGCCTTCGCGGTCCGTCATGACGCAGCATGCGGCGCTCGTCACGCTTCTTCTCGCTGCATGGTCCGCGCCGAGCGTCGCACAGACGTCGACCCATCCTGGATCGGGCGCGCAGAGTGTCGAGGTAGGGGCGGGGTCGAACGCATCGGGCTCGCAAAGCACCGCGCTGGGTAACAATGCGCAGGCGTCCGGCAGCCAAAGCGCGGCAACGGGGCAGGGCTCGAAGGCGACGGGCAGTAGTAGTACGGCGACGGGTCAAGGCTCGCACGCATCGGGTAGTAACAGCACGGCGACGGGTCAAGGCTCGCAAGCGACAGGTGACAACAGTACGGCAACGGGCCAGGACGCCACCGCGTCGGGCGAATCGAGCACGGCAACGGGTCAAGGTTCGCAAGCGACGGGTGACAACAGCACGGCGACGGGTCAGGACGCCATCGCGTCGGGCGAATCGAGCACGGCAACGGGCCAAGGTTCGCAAGCGACGGGTGACAACAGTACGGCAACGGGTCAGGACGCCAAGGCGTCGGGCGAATCGAGCACGGCGACCGGCCAAGGTTCGCAAGCGACCGGCGACAACAGTACGGCGACGGGTCAGGACGCCAAGGCGTCGGGCGAATCGAGCACGGCGACAGGCCAAGGCTCGCAAGCGACGGGCGACAACAGTACGGCAACGGGTCAGGACGCCACCGCGTCGGGCGAATCAAGCACGGCGACGGGTCAAGGCTCGCAAGCGACGGGTGACAACAGTACGGCAACGGGTCAGGATGCGACCGCGTCGGGTGAATCAAGCACGGCAACGGGT